>CAZBZJ010000033.1:0-5908 GCA_964496355.1 uncultured Planctomycetia bacterium
GCAGACTTATGTGAAAAAATCGCTTAATGCCCGGATGAAAGATTCCAGCGATGCCTTAACCAGTATATCCGGTAATATTGCCGGCGGGCAGGCTGAAGGGGGCGATTTAAAGACTACCTGGCAGTATACACCTTATTATTTAAAGTCTGGCAGTAAAGTTACTACTAATGAGGAATTATCCGAAGATAAAGTTACTCCGGGTGGAAAAGCTACCAGTAAGTATGAGAAGGATTATGATGTTGAGACTCGCGAGATTACTTTAAGTGAAGAAGATATTCCAGCTCCGGAAGTAACCCGGGCAGGCGAACAGAGTAGCGAATAGTAAGGAAAAACAAGGAGGCAGAGTAATGATTTTAAAGAAATCACAGTCTACATTAGAATATGCGGCTTTAATAGGAGTGGTAGTAGCCGCTTTCTTAGGTATGCAGCTCTATTTTCGCAGAGGCGTTGAAGGTAAGATCCGTACCTCAGCTGATGATATCGGCACTCAATTTGATATTGAGTCAGGCGGGTATCATAGGGTGAGTAAACTCGACGGCCAGCGTACGATTGTTACTGTTACGGGTGATGAAAAAATTACATTCAGCGATGGTACTACTGTTCAAGGCCCCAGCGAAAAAGGAGAGACCAGATATAGCCTTTCACCTTACACAAAGGTCGAAGGTGAAGAGATTACTACTGATGAGGCCGCAAACTTTAATCTGGGCGAAATACAAGTAGAATAAGAGGTTTTCAAAGTTGCGATTAAAATCACAAGGCAGATTTATTATGTTAATGAGAAAATCTCAAAGTACTATAGAATATGCTGTATTCATAGGGGTTATTGTTACAGCCCTTATAGGCATGAGTTTATATCTGCGGCGTTCTTTTCAGGGCCGGTATCGGGAAAAAGCCGATGAAATAGCCTCTCAATATGATCCTCAACATACCCGGGGATTTGAAGAAATAAGCACTAATTCGGTTACAAACAGCGTATTACGTGAAAGCGGTACATTCGAACAGAATTCAAAAACTCGTAGAAGGGTTTTGCGGGATGAGACGGTTGAGGCATGGTAATATGAAAAAGATAAGTTTCTTACATAAAGCAGGTATTATAAGCGAGTACATGATTATATTCTCGGTTATTGCTACGGCTCTTATTTCTATGAACGTCTATTTGAAACGCAGTTTTCAAGGACGGACTAAAGATTTAACCGATGTAATCATATATGATAAACATCTTTCTCAGGTGAGCGATCTGGATTCTGTTGTTGAAAAGGAAAGCCAAAGTGATGTAGTTAGATCCCATGATATAGGCGGCGAGACGCAAACTATTGTTCAACAATCGGTTATGATTAATAGAACTACGCGTTATTTTGATCCCGATAAAGAATTAGAAGAGACTTTAACGCCGGGCGAAAAAGCTGAAAAAGCTGTCACCGAAGAAGTGTCTTATAAGCAGTTTCAGGATCCGGACCAAACTCTATAAAGATAAGGATAATAATGATTAGTGTAGATTATAAAAAGCCAAAAGCACAAGCAGTTTTAGAATTAGCTATATTTGCTGCCCTTATTCTGTCAGTATTCGGATCTATCCTGTATTACGTTCAGAAATTGAATGATGAACAGATGGCTATTATGGAATCATTCCGGCGGGCTTTACATAAAGCAAACCATAATAATGCCGTAGTTACTTATACGGTCTTTGAAGATAAAAGGCGGGCTGATGTTAATGCTCCTTTAAAAGGTTCTGAATTTCGGAATTCTGCCTATGCTAGCGTATATTGGGCAGTACCGTATGTAGGAGAACGGCCGAACAGTTTACGCTATTATAAGATAAATAATCAGGAATATAAATATACTTCCGATAAACCCCTCGATGATATTGATATTGATTCATGGGAAAGTGTTACTGATACCGAGATAAAATCCGAAAACCCGGCATCTATTTCTACAAAAGTTTCTACCGATTTAGACAGAAGAGTGCGGTATACTTTTAAAGATAAAGACGGTAACATCATAAAACTCGAGAAGACTGTCCGTGATAAAGACGGTAATATCAAAAAGGTAGAAGAAGGCCCTATAAGACAGGTTTTTAAGGCAAAATCGGTTAATGATCCCGGTTTGGGAACATTCTATTATGGTAAATACGAAACCGATGAAAGAGATATCGGTTTTGAACAAGAAGTTCCCGAAAGCCAAAGGCCTTACAGGAGAACCAGGGAATGGCAGACCTCATTCTAAATAAAAAGAAAAATAAATCTCAGGCGATATTAGAAGTCAGCGTAGTTTTTGTGCTGATTTTAGTATTTATTCTTGGTATAATGAGAATATGGACTTGGGCACATGCTCAGGTTGTCAGCAGGAATGTAGCTTATCAAAATACCAGGGACGGAGCCGGCACTGTAGAAACGCGGTTGGCGGATAGGGTTCTTGCTGATAAAGAAGCTATTATTAAGGAGATAGGGCAGATAATGCAGGAGCTAAAAGATGTTATTTCTTCCGGCGGAGACAATATCTCCGGAACAGAAGCTTTAGCCCTTTCTGAATTTCAGGGAGAGCTTTCGGATTTCTATAATAACTATTTAGATACAGAATACGCGGTTCCCGAAGGCTACCTTAGCGAAAAGACAGATATGTTAATAAACGAAGCCCGCAGCATAGCCAAAGGGCTTAATCCAAAATCAGAGGGCGGAGAAATCATCGATGCTTCCAAGCAGGAAAATTTAATAAAAGAGATATCTTCTAACAAGGATTTTAAAACCTTACATCAATCATCCTCCAATTCCGATACTTATCTATCAGCTCCGGATATTCGAAACAACGCTGATTTTCTTGAGGATTATGTAGGCCAAAAACCTGATGAAACAGGCCAATACGAAAATTATTTAACAAAGTTAAACGACCCCTCCGCACAAGACGAAGTGTTCAGTGATTACAATAGCTACGACCGTATAGCTAATTCCGACAATCTTTATAGGCAAACCGATGAGTTGTTAAAGAAGGCCGATCAGGTAATTCAGACCACAAAAGAAACACACAATTCGAAGATTGTCGGAATTCTAAAAGATTTTTATGACGCGATGGATAGATATTCAAGAGTACGCAAAAACATCAGCCGGCAGCACGGAGCGCAATGGTGGCCGGTTTACCAGCCGGTTCCTTTAGCAGAAAAGTGGGCTATACCCGAAAGCCCACTGAAGAAACAATAATCGCTGTAATCATTTTACACAGTAAAAAGGTAATGAAAAAATGTACATAAAATTTTCTCAAAACAAAGCCAACTATAAAAAGGGGCAGTTAGCCCCTTTTTTTATTGCGATATTGGCTGTATTGATTATAGCCGTATTTGTTACTGTAAATATCGGTAAGATATCTCTCATAAAGACCCATACCGCTAATGCTGCTGATGCCGGAACTTTAACCGGCAGTTCTATTATGGCACAGACTTTTAATACTCAGGCGGTTATGAATGCCACTATGGAAGTTCAATATCTTACCTTTTGGCTGTCTATTTTTGCATCTTTTACTTTTGCTTATGGACAATTAAGTGCCGCACAGTCAGCTGCTGCTGAAAGCATCGCTTTAGCTGAGAAGGCTGCTGGGGAAGTTGCTAATTGTAATACTTCTTGTCAAGCAGTGGCTACAGCACAAGCTGCTCAGGATTCTGCATCCAAGAGTATTGCTATGCTTGAAAATTTCGATAAAGCAGTCAATGCTATATTTGTAGCAATAACCGGATTTTGGCTTTCACAATTATTCTTTTATCTGATTATGCGTGACCAGGCAGAAAAAGGGAGAGAATCAGCTATGGAGATGGCTTATAGATTTGCTTTTAATAACAGCGGCATAACAAATAAACTTATAGCTGTTGATGAGGAAGAAGATGAAAATATCCCCAAAAGAGGCAATAAGTATAATTATCGGGATGCTTTCTCGGATTTTGTTCAAGGTATTGACGGTGACCCCCCCCAGCTTCGGTATGCCTGGACTGACGGCCAGCAGAGAAAACATATCGTCTGGGTAAAAGCAGAGACCGAAGATGTCGATACCTATGATTTAATGGCAACAATAGCACCTTATCCTTTAGAGGTGGCTTATTTGAATGATATAAGTAATAAATCAGAAACAGCTGCAGGTGCTTTAAAGGAAGCTGTGAATTTTTATGGACAAGGTATTCAGGCTGCCGACGAGGCATGTGGCTATGTAGAAGCCCAGTGTGTAGCCGGTTGTTGTGTATGTTGTTGTGCTCCTCCTGATTGTCCAAACTGTTGCACGGGAGAATGGGTTCAGGCACATACTCGCTCAGCGGATCAGTTAAGGGCAGGAGTTGAAGTGGCTCTGCCAGCTATTGATACAATGAAGCAGATTTATCTTCCCCTGGTTTTAGCTTGGGCTGGCTTAGCTCCGGGGTTAGAGTTTACTGACAGTTCCGGCTGGGGTGCTGCCTGGGCGATTCTCTGCTGGGTAGAAGATATTGATCATGACAGAAAAGTACAGTTAACTACCTGGCAGGCACATGAGGGCGCTGAGTACGGTTTATGGGGCACTGAATACGCTGAAGAAGGATGGGACGGAGATTCAGAACCTTCAACCAAAGAACGGGTTGAGAGTTACAGTTTGAGCGATTTTGAAGGCCAGGGAAGCATCCATCCTCCTGAAAATTATCACGATTCTACACTTGAAGAACACGGGACAAGATAAAGGAGTATAATGAGTAACAAAATACTATCTGTTTTTATCCTTATTTTTTTTATATTTGTATCTGTTTCTGCATATGCCGAATGGAGCGACTTTTTTCAAAAATCTTCTTTACAAGAAAAGGTACCTTTACCACGAAGCTCAAAAAAAATACATTCAGCTAATCCTATAGTTACCGGCCACCAATTCAACACCACTGTATATACTTCTGATTTATCACAAGCCGAGATTGAAGAGTTTTATAACGAAAAACTTTCCCGCGCAGGCTGGGATAAAGTTTCAATGCCGGTTAATGAAGAAGCCCGGATGGTTAATATGGTAATTTTTACCAAGAATGAACGGATAGTAAGCATTACTTTTTTACCCATTAGTAAACTGCGCGGCCAGACTACTTTTTCAGTCTCTGAAGGTACAGTATCTCCGCCCGAAGAACCTCTCGATAAAAGCCCGCAAAAACTGGATTTTATGCCGCTGTATCCCGGTGCAGAACAGGTAATGTTTACTGAGAGTATGGCCGGAGTTTCAGCCGGATACACCAGCAAGGATAGTATCCGGGCTGTAATTGATTTTTATAAAAGGGAGATGCCTTTAAAAGGGTGGGCTTTACAACGCGAGGTTGAGCCGGGGTCAGAAAAGTTCGATTTACAATATAAACAGTGTCCGACTTGTGCTGATTATCCGCAAGTACAGACGAGCATGTTACAATTTTCCAAAGATAACGGCGGCATCTGTATAATAGGCGCAACTCGTATGCCGGCATCCGAAGAACAAGTAATATCCGAAACCGCAATAAACGTTAATTATGTTAAAGGCCAGTAAAAAATCACAGAGCTTCATTATGTATGCAATCCTGATAGCGATTCTATCATTAGCGCTAATCGTAATGTTTAATTACATAAAACGTTCTGTCCAGGGTAAATACCGCGAAGCCGGCGATGCTTTCGGCGGCGGCGCACAGTATGAAACCGGCGTATCTACCACCGAAGAGATTATCGAAGAAACCTTTCCCGACACCAACTTTACCTACCAGGAATCAACCCCTGACGAAGAATAAGAATCAGACCACAGACCCCAGACCACAGACTTCAGCCCGTGAACCAGAGATTTTACTTCGTAAAATCACGGTTCAGGGCTGTCCCTTTGGGGACGTCCCAAAAAGGGGCACCCTGCGTGTTCAGGTTTCAGTCCCGGAAATGCAACATTTTAGGCCTGGCCTGTTTTGTTGCAT
>CAZBZJ010000033.1:5918-9289 GCA_964496355.1 uncultured Planctomycetia bacterium
ATCACGGTTCAGGGCTGTCCCTTTGGGGACGTCCTATTTGGGGACACCCTGAATGTCCAGACGTCAAATTCTTCAAGTAAGTAGGCAGTAAGCAGTAGTAGGCAGATTTTATGGAATTTTGTTGAAATTCAGTAGAAATTTAATTAGTTGTTATGGGGTTGAGAATTCATACACAATTTCTATTAATTTCATGAACGATAGCGAATAAATTTCAATGAATCTTCAATTTCAGAGAGGTTTTTACGGTATATCCCTTAGTTTCCAGCGAAGGCGTAGGGTTTGGCTGGATGAAGATTTTAGAATAAACTTATGCATCTGGGCTAACCATTCCAGCTTTTTTTTAGGAGGAATACGCATAAGTTTTAGAAGCCGTTCTTCTTCGGTTTGCCACTGAAGATTCATTTTTTCTCTTTCAATTTCTTTATTTTTTGTAACTCTTCGATATCTAATTTATCAACCGTTCTATATGTTTTTTCCTTCATTTTAATCAATTTATCTATGGATATTACCGGTAGTACTAAATCATCTACTCTTATTTTTATAGATTTTTTTTCAGCTTCCTTAAAAGAAACAGGAGAGTCTATAATAATATCCACTTCCTTAAGTTCATCTTCTTTATAGAAATTGAGAGCTTTTAGATGTTTATCTTTGATCCATTTGCGGCGGGTTTTTTTATCCGCGATTTTATCTGGTTCAATGGGTTGTTTTACCCTATACTTTCGGTTTTTCAATATTTTAACAACCTTTTTAAGGTTATCATCGCTCATCTTGACCAGAATATCTAAATCGGCTGTACTTCTCATAGACCCAAGAAGATTAACTGCAAATCCGCCTACTAAGACATATTTAACCTGCTGTTTCCCAAATTCCCTTAGTATATCTTCGTAGAAAATCATAACAGCATCCTTTTAAATTTTCAGCTTTACTTTTTTCCTAATTCATAAAATAGCATATTTGATAATTATCTACAAGCCATTTTAATCTTTTCTTTTCTATCCTTTCGTGATAAAATTTTCTTAGTAAGCGGTAAGATTACCGTTTTATTTTTAATCCTACGTTTTAGATACATTAAGCGGATTGATAATGGGTACATTATTTATTGCTCTTATACTTCTATTTATCTCGGTAGTTTTTGCAGCCTATATCCTTCTTCCTATAATTCTGGAAAAATGGGAAACTTCTCAGAAAAAAAGGTCTCGGGAAGCTGCATACAAAGCCGAAGAGATGTTTCTTTTCTTAAATCCAAAAAGGCTTATTTGGGTTTATATATTCTTACCCATAATATTGGCTGCTATAGGTTATTTTTTATACAAAATTTGGGGGATTTTAGGCGGTATTGCTATAGGATTAATCATACCCACGTTTCTGATAAATGTATATAACAGCCGCCGGAAAGCTAAATTTAGCTCCCAGTTGTTGGATTCTTTAATGATTCTTTCAAGTTCCTTAAGAGGCGGTTTAAGTATTATCCAATCTTTTGAAGTATTAGCCGAAGAAATGCCTGCGCCTATGGGCGACGAAATATCTTTAATGGTAAGGGAAATCAAGATAGGGGTAACTTTGGAAGAAGCATTGGTAAACTTAAATAAAAGGATGCCTTCTGACGAACTTGACTTAATTGTATCGGCAATTTTAGTCGGGAGAGAAACCGGCGGTGACTTAACCAAGGTATTTTCCAGGCTGGTTACGACTATCCGCGACAGGATGACTCTAAAAGAGAACGTAAAAACCCTTACTTTACAGGGTAGATTACAGGGTGTTATTATGTCTTTAATACCGCCGGTATTTGCGTATATAGTTTACCGGCTCGACCCTCACCATTTTGATATAATGTTAAAAGATGATTTAGGCAGGCTTTTATTAGGAATTGCTGTGGCTCTTCAGATTATAGGTTTAATTTTAATAAAGATATTCAGTAAGGTAGAAGTATAGTTATGGATTATACTCCATTAATATTCTCTCTTGTATTGTTAGTTACAGCTTTAGTCCTTTTAGCTATAGGGCTTGCCTTTTCGGAAAAAGTCCCTACAATTATCGAAAGGTTACGGGGAAAATCCCGTAAGAATTCAGCTTTTTTTACGATTTTCGGCATTTTGGCGCCTATCAACTATCCTATATTGCGGCTACTTAGAGTAAGAAAATATATCTCTAAGAAGCTTGAGATTGTTCGATGGGCGGTTACTCCTGAAGAATTCGCTTCTGCCAAAGAAATGTTAGCCATACTTTTACCTTTATTTCTTTACATCTTCGATTTTAGCAGGCCCTTGTATATGGTGATAGCAGCTATAATCGGCTTCATCATACCGGATATTTCTTTAAGATCTGCTGTTAATAAACGGAAGTATTCTATTGTCCGCATGTTGCCTGAAACCGTGGATTTATTGTCTCTTTGCGTTGGCGCGGGTTTAGACTTTATGGCAGCTGTCCGCTGGGTTTTAGAGAAAGCCAAACCCAATCCTATGATAGAGGAATTAGGCCGGGTTTTAGAGGAGATAAATTTAGGTAAAGCCCGCAGCCAGGCTTTACGCGATATGTCCCGGAGGCTGGAAATCTCCGATTTATCTTCATTTACCCGCACTTTAATTCAGGCAGACCGAATGGGAACACCTGTGGAGGAAGCATTTACCATTATATCCGAAGATATGCGTATGCGCCGGTTTCAGCGCGGCCAACGCCAAGCTTATAAATCACCTATAAAGATTCTTATCCCTTTGATCTTTTGTATCCTGCCTATAATTCTTATCATTGTCGGCGGCCCTATTCTAATCCAATTCGTCAAATACGGCTTTAACATCCAACCCACCCCGTAGGATCAGAAGTCAGAAGTCAGAAGTCAGAAATCAGATTTTGGTTTGCATTAATCTGAGAAACATACCGATAAATCGGCCAGCGCTATTTTTCCAATTCTATAGATTAGCAGAGATCAAATTAGCCTACGCATATTATTTTTGTCATTGTCCCAGTTTGCAGGATTATTAATAATATACCTGCGGATATTCCGTAGGGATTTATTTGTACGGATAATACGGTCATGATAATTGCGTTGCCAGATTTTTTTACCAGGTGTATTGTTGTATTTATTAATTTGTTTTGTTGATTGATATTTGAAATATGCGACAATTGTTCCGATTGTAGGGGCGCGGTTTCCGCGCCCTTTTATGATTATATCGGCGTTATTATCCACACGTGCAGCTCTTGTTTAATCTATAAGATTTGCGGCATTCAAAATTCAATAGTGCACCTCTCCCCTTCATAATATAGACGAAGTAAATGGCCGGTTTCTTTCAAATTTTTTTAAAAAAATTAAATGGGATGTGTTGTACTAGCTCAATAATTCGGTAACCTTTTATAGGGAGTTATGATATATTTTG
>CAZBZJ010000034.1:0-5284 GCA_964496355.1 uncultured Planctomycetia bacterium
AAAAGAATATACAATCCAGCTGATACCAAATACCAGTAGATATTTTACCGCTTTAAAAAAACTGGATTTATTCATAAGGCGAATACTCGCTATTCCGGCAAAACAATGTTTAAAACGTGTTTCTTTGTGGCACCCATTTCTCAATAATTTACATATTATTTTAGCTCCGCACAATCTTTTGGGCAAGGAATTTACAAAGCAGCATTGCAAAAATAAATACAAACTATAAAAAGTTGAAAAATAAAAAGGCTATACTCATTCTCTCTAAAAACTATAAGTAAAAGAAACTTTATACCACCGTCCTGTACCTTCAGTATCTATACCCTCTTGATAATCACGATTGAATATATTTACTCCTTCTAAAGCTACATCCAAACCAGCATATTTTTTATAGACTTTTAAATCCACAGTGGTATATCTGCTCCTTGATACCGGATTAGAAAAATTAATTCTTAAATCAGAGGAAACTTCCCAAAAATTGCAGCCAAAGTTTACATACGCTTTATGCCGGCTATAATCAAACACATATTTAGAAAAAGAATACCGATTTTCTTTATCCAAATCCAAATACGTATATCCTATCCCGGCAGATTTGAAAAAGTTATCTTCAAAGTCAACTTCTCCATAAAAGTCGAATCCTCTAGCTTGAATGCTGCCTATATTGACTGCCTGCCAAGGACCAGCTTGATTATTTTTTATCCAATCAATAGTATCTGACTGTTTTTTCATAAAGGCACTTGAGTATATTTTAAGATTATCAAAAAGAATCGACTCTAATCCCACCTCATAATTATTCGACTTCTGTACATCCAACAAAATATTCCCTACATTAGAAGGCGAAGAATAGTATAATTCAGTAAACGAAGGCACACGCCAAATACGGTCATATGAAAATCTAAGCTTCAAATCTTCTCGTATGTAATACCCCAAATCCAAATGCGCATTTTTCAGATAATTCCACCGCCCATAATAGCTAAAGCCGCAGGATATATCGTAAGTAAAATCACCTATTCTCTGCTTGTAAACTCCCACAGATAAGCCCTTTTTCAGCCGGGAATGCCAGCCTAAATTTGTACTGGTTATCTTTTCTTTGCGCAAATCCAAATCCAGGAAGAAAGTATTTTTAAACGAGATCCTGTTCTTAAGCCCGTATACATAAGTTGTATGATAATTAGTATAAAAGGAAGGGTTATACCTATTTAAGATAAATTTATCGGTATGGCGCCGGAAATAGGCGGTACTTTCCAAATCGAATGGATAATGTTCCAACTTGCCCCGGAGCAAATAAAACTGCTGGGTTATATGCTCTTCCTCGTGAGGAAAAGAGGCGGAATAAAAACTACCTGCTCCAAAATCTCTTTTGGTGGCTCCAAAAATAAACTCTACTTCTTTCTGAGATTTCTGCCATAAAGAATGGAAAGAAAAATTATATATCTCAAAATCCGTATCCTGCCTGGCTCCTGACGAAGTTTTATGTTCAACAGAGACTCTATTTTTAATATCGCCAAGCTTAAAATTTGAAGACAACAGATTCTCCCAAAGAGAGTGCTGTCCAAATGAGTTCTTAAGCAACAAGCCTTTACCTTTTGGTTTTCTTAGCCTGTAATTTAAACTCTGCCTCCCCTTATCAACCCCTACCTCCTCGATATCAGCAGAAGTTAAGGGTATCTCTAAGCTGAAATGGCCTGTCTGCGGGTCATTGATATTGACTCCTTCTAACTCGACCCTGTTATCTTCGAAATTTGAACCTCTAATAGATATATCTTGCTGTATGCCAAAAGGGGCTCTCTTTTTTAACTCAACTCCTATTAAATAATCCGGTAGCTCTTCAGGCGAAGAATACGGTATTTGCTCTATATTACTCAGAGATATAGAACTTCCAAATTGGCCAACTTCAGATAAATATCCTTTTTCTATGACAATAGGTTCTAAACCGATATTCTCTGCATGATTTACCGCAGAAAAAGAAAAAGCTGAAAAAAATATAAAAACCTGAAAAAATTTCATTGTCAGCCTACGATTTTATTTCAAGGAAGAACCTAACAGACAGGCAGGAACATCAACTTAATTATATATACTCATCCCTCAGCTTGTCTAAAATCTTCGATGGTTCTCTTCGCTTTTTCGGCGTTTTCTTTCTCCACCAGAATAACCCCCTTCTCTTTTACAGGGCTGTACAACTGGTATAACGGTGCTGCACTGTAATAAAAAGTCTCTATAGGTATATCGTTTTCCAGCAGAATATTCTCTATCATAGGGACTTCCACTAAATCAAATATATGGTATACTTTAACCCATTCTTTATTTAACTCTTGCTGATGCTGTTCCTTCGTTAATTCCAATTCTTCCATCCTCTGCCGCAAATTTCTTCTCCGGCCTTCGGCTAAAACAATCTCATATACGCCTTCCGGAAATTCTTCTTTATTGGTACTTAGAATTTCGATAAACTCGTCATCGGAAAGAGAGCTATATTCTTTCTCTAACTTTACCTTCTCTTGTTCTTTCATATGCCTTACTCCGTCAGTTTTTTGTTTGTTTTATCTTTTTGCTCTTCTTTCAATTAACTCCGCAACCTGCTCTGCCAGCTTTCTATATCCTTTAGCGTTTAAATGTATCTGGTCGCTTTTAAACTTAGGCGAAGAGAGCAATTTGCCAAGAATATCGTTTTCAATAGGAATAAAATATTTAGCGGCTATTTTACGGTAGAATCCCGGAGACCGTAACCATAAACCCGGTTTAGGAACACTTATTAACATAACATCTATGCCTCTATCCTTTATCATAGATACCATAGCTTCGATATTGCCGGCTACCCTCTTTAGCTCGCGGCCTCCCAACATATCATTACCGCCGTGACAAATAATGGCCAAATCCGGATGGTTCTCCTCTAAGACGCTCGTAAGCCTTTTGAGCCCTTCTGAGGTTTCTTCTCCCGGGACACCGGCGTTGATAACCTTGTAACCGGCCAAATCCGCAAGCACCGACGGATAACTTTCATCAAAATCAGCGCCGGCACCGTAAGTCAGGCTATTACCAAAGGCCAAGATTACTGAATCTTTAGATAACTCCTTAATCTGAGAACGATTACCACAGCCGATAAAAAACATGAAAGAATATATTACTACAATAAATAAAATTTTTCTCATATCTACTCTTAATATTATGTTGGTCTTACCATCGATGACAGCGATAAGTGAGTGATAAATTACAAACCCGCAGCTGCTAACAGAGGTTTAAAGTTGCCCTTCACTCCCTGGGCCGGCCGCTCCGGGCAACCGGCCGCTGGGGCGGCCGAGAAGCTAAAGCGGAATTTTTTATTCCGCATTAACTTGTCCAGATAAGTTTTTGCTTTTCTCATACTTAGATAAATTCAACCTTTAATTTTTTATGTAATGCTTCAGCAAGTTTAATTAATGTTTGTAAAGAATAACTTCTGTTATGAATATCCTCTAACCGGGATATTGTTTGTTGACTAGTGTGTAATCGTCTAGCTAATTCTAGCTGTGTCAATTTCTTTTTTTGTCTGATCTTGGCCACCTGGATAGCCAAAGAAGCATAAACTTCTTCTTCATCGAAGGCCTTGCGGAACTCAGGATTTTTTAAATCTTCTTTTAACCTATCTCTTAAGGTCCTCCCTTTTTTCATAATTACATCATCCTCCTTCGTATCTTTGTAAATAGTCCTGCATCAGACGTTGCGCCCGCTCAATTTCTTTTGGGGGAATTCTATCGGTCTTTTTTAAAAAGCCGTGGGTAATAATTATTTTCTTACCTGAAAAAAATACAAAAAACGGTAATAATTTGATCCGAAACGTACCCGAAACTCACGGATTTTCCTCCTTACAATATCAGCAAACGGCCGGGGTAAATTTGGGCCTTCTTCTTCCAGCTTCACCATCCACTTTTCTACTTTTGCCCGTATTTTCGGCTGCATTTCATCCAGAAATTCATCTGTGGAACATTTCTCTTTTGAATCCTCATAAAAAATTACTTTATACATCGACCTTACTCCATTTAGATTATACACTATTTTTGGTGTATTGTCAAATATTTTTACACTTTTTTTATTGTATTTTCTAATGCAGGTTTAAATTTTTCTTACGTAAAGTTTAACTAAGTATATCTTTATTGAATTGGGGATTTCTGCCTGATTTAGGGATAGCCCTGATATCTACTACTTGCTCTATACCAATGTGCTTTCAATAGTTTAATAGCGGTAAATCTATATACTTCCTAAATCCCTGGCCGTTGGGCCATAATGGTCTGGATAATAGTAAACCCGCCCAGGATAATCGTCAACAGGGCTATTACCAGTTTTAACTTCTTTTCAGTTATCCTTTTTACGCTTTTAGTTGAAAACGGCACCGATAAAACAGCCCCTACAATGATAAACGGTGCTAACCTTAAATCTAAAGGGTTTTTAGATATAAGGATATAACTAAGAATACCTACTATACAGGTTAGCCCTTCCGCGAGAGAAGTTATCCCCACCGCACTCTTACCTTCTACACCGGACAATATCTGGCCGCCGGTAACTAGAGGGCCGTATCCTCCGCCGCTTATACCCTTATTAAAAGAGGCTACCAGCCCTAACCCGGTGATCTTCTTCCAGGAAAACTTAAACGTCTTATTTAAGCAGAAAAGAACCACTAGCCCCATACTAAAAACCAGGATACCGATATAAAGCTTTATCCAGAATTTAGGCAAATTAACCGCAAGAACCACAGCCAGGACTGTTCCTACCACGCTGCAAAGAGTCAAGAGTAAAGCTACCCGCAAATGTTTAGGGAGCCCGCGCCTGAACGACTCAACATACCCTAACTCCCTGAGCCTCTGAGCAATGATATATGGGTCTAAGGTTTTTGGTTTAAGGTCGACATTACCCTCACGATGATGTAAGAAGCCGGCTAACAACCCGCTGATTAACTCTGAGATTAATACCACAGGCACAACCTGCAAAGGGCTGTAACCGATTATCAAAAGCACCGGGGTCAAGGTTGTCCCGTAACCCATACCCAGAGTAGAATCTACATACTCGCAAAAAAACGCAAGTAGAATAAAACCGAATATAGCGGCTAAAGATATTTCCAACATCCAAATCTATCCATTAAAAAACGATGGAAAAATTACATCAAATATAACCTAACTTCTTTAATCTATCTTTTATTTGAAGAATCTCCTTCTTAGTCAGAGAAGTATCCTCATGTATATCACCGCTGGCTGCGATGTCACGCATAACATAGATAATAAAATCCGTAACTGAGGAAAAACCGGTTCCTTCGATC
>CAZBZJ010000034.1:5294-9261 GCA_964496355.1 uncultured Planctomycetia bacterium
TCGATCTGTTTACTCAAAGAATCATACAAAACTCTTGGTATTTTAATTGTGGCTTTATCAGACATGGCACACTCCTTTCAATACTATTTTTAGTATACTAATCAGGCTACAATAAGTGTACAACCAAGATATGTCATTTGTCAATATTTTTTTCTGCGCCCGCCTGAAAAGAACAACAATACCTCATCCCCATTTACGAAGTGGGGATAGGTTGTTACCGTTATAGCTTACGCGAATCGTAGTCCCAGTGAAGAACTGCTTGCCGTTGTTTACGCCGGCAGGAAAGGTCACCCTTGCGGCAATTTTTCTTTACTTGGGATATATGCCGTTTAATCGCTTTTCACCTTTTAATCTGCCTTTCATCCTCTTTGGGGATCCGCCTCCCCCTATGATACCGGCAATACCATTGAAACCAGCCTCTAGGGTCGTCTTTATATATCCAGCCTTTTTTTCGCCAAACAGAAAGCGGCTGGCTGGCATTAATACCAAAATAATTAAGCTCGGAGTGTGTTTTTCGGAAGATAACTTAGCCTTATCCGGATTATGTTCAACTGTTATCTTGGCCATATTACACCTTTTTTTTGTTTCTTTGCTATTCATCTATTTTACAACCAAAATGGCCAAAACGAATTAATTTTATTTCGCCCCGGATAGTGTTTGATTAAACCAGCCTTTAATAAAACTTATTGTTTTTTCGGGGTAATCCCGGATAAGATACTCTGCGTGCGGGCCGTCTTCGATAAGTTTAAGCTGTTTTTTAGCTGCGGTATTTTCATACAGATGTTGGGAATTCCTGTAATTTATAACCCAGTCTTTCTTGCCATGGATATATAAAATAGGACAGTTAAGCTTTTTGACTGAATCGATAGGTTTTAGCTTATTCAGCCAGAAAGGACCGGGCCTTACACCTTTTCCTATTCTGCCTTCTTGAAAAACATTATATATGATGTCGCCTTTTACACTCAACTGCCAAAATCGATAGTCGATATCTTTTAACTGACAGGGAGTACTAACAGCCACCATACTGTTAACCGTATCCTTTTGGGCAACCAGGTTAATCGCTATAGCCGCGCCCAGAGAAAAGCTAATCAAGCCGAGCTTCTCATACTTAGGCCGGGCATACTCAATGACTGCTTGTAAGTCCATTCCTTCTTTGGCTGTCCAGGTAAACAACCCCGAACTTTTACCGTGGCCGCGAAAATCAAAGCCGATAACATCATAACTGCCGATCAGGCAGTCTTTAAGTTGTTTAAGCAGGACCGCATCTTTACTGTTATAGAAACCATGAGCGATAATAACCGCTTTTTGGTTTTTTTTAGAATAATGATTATAAGCTATTCTTTGATTATCGGCTGTGGTTAAAGTCTTATCCATATCCTTATCCTTGGTTCATAGATAGTTTATTATACAACTATTCTATTGGCAAGTATCTAACCGAGTTTGATCTGGCGGATTTATACTCTTAATCTCAATAAAGGTAAGGCCAGGCGCCTCCGGAAAGACTCTCCTTTTAAAAGAGTCTTTTTACGCCAGGCTGTGCAGTTACGGGTATGTTGGTCTTTCGTATTTGCCGGGTTTGAGGAAGCTACATAAAGAGAATGTTTGCCATATAGAGAGTTTATCTTATCGGTGACTTCGCTTAGCTTGCGCAGGTTTTTTACTCTTACTGCGTCTTCAAAAAGGGTCAGGTTATCATTACCCTGGCGGACAATATCTGAAAAGACTATGCCCGTAGCCCGGTAAACAAGGCCTTTGCGGTATATATCTTCAAATAGTTCCGTACACAGAGAGGTAAAATCTAAAGTTGCCGCACTATGCCGGTTCAAAGAAATCTGTAACCCGGAGAGAGTAAAGTCTTGCCTTTTTAGATATATGGCCAGTGTCTTGGCGGTTAAGTTATGTCTGCGTAACTTGATAAATGCCGACTCTAAGTTTCTGATTAGCTGCGCTCTAAGAAAATCTTTATTTGCCGACGGCGGCATAAAAGTCTTTGATTTACTTATTGTTAAATATTTATTCTTGTTCTGGATGTTTACCTTATATACTGCCCCGCCTCTAAGCTCATGCCACAACTCTAAACCTATCTTACCTAAAATCTTTTTAGCAAACTTCTCCGGCTTACTAATATAATCCAAAGCAGAATATACCTTATATTTTTCCAGCAAAGCTGCACTGTTAGGGCCAATACCCCAGACCCTGCTTAAAGGGACTTTGTCTAACAGCTGGTGTAATTCGTATCCGGGGAGCGCCAAAAATCCATCGGGTTTGTTTTGTTTAGAACAGATCTTAGCCAAAGTCTTCGAAAGGCTTAAACCCGCCGATACGGTTATGCCCAGTTCCTGCTGGATTCTTTGTTTAATCCTCAAAGCTATCTGAACATAAGAACTCCGGTAAAGCCTGCGTAGACCGGTTAAATCACAAAAAGCTTCGTCTATAGAATATTCCTCTACCTGGGGGGTAAACCTGCGCATTATGGCAAATAGCCGGTAAGAATAGATGCTGTAAAGCTCATAATCGCTAGGCAGAATAACCAGTTTAGGATAGACCTCCTTTGCCCTTCCTAAAGGCATACCTCGTTCTATACCCATAGCTTTTGCCTTATAATTCGGGCAAGAGACAATACCTCTTTCCTGGCCGGTTACTAATGCCCGGTTTTTTAACCTTGGGTCACGGGCTTCTTCACAGGAAGTAAAGAAAGCATCTGCGTCTATATGGACGATGGCTCTGGGGAAAGAGGCCAATGTTATAAATTGGTTGGAATTATCTATACTTGCGCACATTAGCAATCACTACACCGCCGATGATCAATTCCTGCTTGGGCTTTATAGGCGGATATTTGGAGTTAGCTGCCCGTAAAAGTATCTTGCCTTTACGCTTTTCAAAATATTTTAAGGTCCATTCGGTATCTACGCAGGCAACCACTATATCGCCGTGTTTAGGAGAGATATTTTTTTGCACCAATATTAAATCTCCCGGCATTATCCCGGCTTCGGTCATAGAATCACCCTCTACTTTTAACAAAAACGTAGCCGCAGGATTGCCGATGAGATATTCGTCCAGGCTCATTAAATCTACAGTCTCTTCTTCGGCTGGGCTGGGAAAACCTGCCTGCACATATCCTAAAAGGCGCACCGGTTTCTGAAAACCTGCCGGTATTAGCTTACCGGTGCTGTCTTTCTGAAGCAGGCCGGATTGGACAAGTGCCCCGGTTATCTTGAATATAGTGTTTTTGGATTTAAACCTCAACAAGCTCAGGAGTTCCGAATAGGAAGGCATGCGTTTAAACTTGCGGTAAAACCAGTGAATCTTATCGGCATATTTGTGCAATCTTTCTCTCTGCATAGCATAGATATAATAGTGAACGAACGTTCACTTGTCAAGTAAAATTTGAAAATTTACGGCATTTACAAAGTTAAAAGAGTTTTTCTGTCTATCCAAAGTTAATCCTCACTTACGAAGTGAGGATGCGAGCTATGAGCAAAGAGCCATCAGCTATGAGCTAGGAAATAGGTGCGTGTCCCCGATTACAATGAGTGGTGAGGTTAGACTGCTTATCTCTTGTTAGGCAGTTCGATAAAAAAGGTAGCGCCTTGCATATATTCCGATTCAAACCAGATTCTCCCTTTCAGGTTCTCTTCGAGCATCCTCTTTACTACATACAACCCTATACCTGTGCCGGAAGTAAAGGAGGATTTGGTGGTAAAAAAAGGAGCGAATATCTTAGCCCTATCTTCGGGCTTTACCCCCACCCCGTTATCCGACACCTTAATCAGACAGCTATTATCAAACCGGTTCAGCCTAATCTTAATTGAAGGATGGAAGGATTTTTTATCATCCTCTTTTAACCGGTACTTTTTCTTCTCATCAATAGCCTCATATCCGTTGTCTACAAGGTTATAAATCGTCTCTAAAAGCTGTGACTTTACGCCGTATACCAAATCATTACCGCCTAAATCCAAGATCGGAA
>CAZBZJ010000035.1:0-9203 GCA_964496355.1 uncultured Planctomycetia bacterium
AAAAGCTTTACCCAAAACTCTCACACTAAGCTTTGCAGCATCACAGACGTGTATATACTCTCTTATCTCTTCGCCGTCTCCGAATCTCGTAACCTTATTCTTCTCGATAGCTTCTTGTAACAGTCTATATATGGTATTATTCTGCCCGGCCCGCGGACCGTATAAAGAACCGTATCTCAAAATAGTGAACTCTATACCATACTTCTTATGGTAATCTTCTATAATTAATTCGCAGGCTTGTTTACTACTACGATAAAAAGAGCCGGAATTACTATAAACATATATAGTGCTCGCAAACAGATATCGCTGAACTTTATTTTCTCTGCAACCTTCTAAGATATTAGCATTACCGCCGATATTAGTATAAATAGTATCGATGGGCTTCTGGGCAGCTTCTTCTATATTAGATATTCCAGCAAAATTATATACAATGGAATTGCCGGAAATAGCAGAGATAACTTTATCCCTGTCTCTTATATCTGCTCTTATAATTTTTTGATCACCTCGGACATATGGGCTTTCTTTATTATCATAGATAGTAACCCGATAACCAGATTGTGCAAGAAAATCAGCGACCTGACTACCTAAAAAACCGCTCCCTCCGAAGACTATAGCGTTTTTCATATTAGTTATCCTCCTTTAAGCCCCTTGATTAAATTATCAGCCGCCTGAATCTCCATTTTTATCCTGGATTCCCGTGCATAAGAACCTATATGCGGCGTAAGTATTACATTTTCTAGTTCAGATAGAGGGCCTTGATACGGCTCTTTTTCAAAAACATCTAAAGCCGCACCGGCTATCTTCTGCTGCCCTAAAACTTTCACCAAAGCATTCTCATCTATAATCCCGCCGCGCGATGTGTTGATTAAAAAAGAGTTTTTTTTCATTCGATTTAATGTTTCATGATCAAACAAGTATCGTGTCTTACCGGTTAGAGGCAAGTGTATCGACACTATATCGGACTTAGATAATAAAACATCTAAAGCTACATAATCAATCCCGTATTTATTAGCAAATTTTTGGTCTGTATTCTGGTCATAAGCAAATACCTTTACCCGGAATACCGAACATAACTCAACTACTCTCTTTCCAATATTACCTAAACCAACAATTCCTAGTTTCTTATCTTTCAACAAGAATCCCATATCCTTATTCCAGATATTACGGCAAACATTCTTGTCCGCAAATGTGATATTTCTTAAACAGTTCAAAATAAGGCCTAAGGTTAATTCAGCCACTGCATCGACCACTGGCCCGGGGGTATTAAAAACTCTTATCTTGTATTTTCTTACAGATTCCAAATCTATATTATCTAATCCTATTCCACACCGTGATATAACTCTTAAATTTTTGGCCTTATTAAGCAAAACTCCGGTTATTTTTTCAGTTCCTGCGATAACACCGCTTATTTCCGGAGAATATAAATCACAGGATTCTTCTTCTGAGAGGGAACGACCGTAAGGATTTATTATTATGTCGAATTTCTCCCTGTTTAACCTCCTAAGAGGGGAATCGTCATATTTACCAAAAGAACTCGTAGATATTAATACCTTCATCCTAAAACCTGTTAAAACCTACTTTTACCATATTCCACCAATTTTCCTTATTAAGACTTTCCAATATTCTGCCAGTCGGTATTTAAACCAGACCGGACTTAACAATAAATATACGGCATAAAAAAGAATCCCAGTTGCTATCCCCCAACAGAATAAATTCGTCCATGAGGTTATACCGGAAATGCTTCTGACAACAAACATAAGAGAACACCCGAGAACCGAAACCGCAAGAGCAGGAAAAACAGAAACTCCAAATTCTTTCAGGGTTATTATATCCTCCTTAAAAACAAGATAAATATTCAAAAAAGTATTTACAATCAGAATGTAAAACAGCGTGGGGATTATCACTCCGATTAACCCCATTTTTTTTGCTAAAAAATAACTCGCAATAAAATTCAACACAGCTGAAATGGGTTTTACGTACCCAATCTCACTAACTCTGCCTTTAGCTACCAACGAATGCCTAACTATCTTAAATATACCTACAAATATAAGAGTTAACAAGAAAAGTCTACCTCCTAAAACGGATGTCTTATAATCAGAACCTAGCCATAAAAGAATAAACTTATCAAGAAAGATAAACAGGGTTACTAAAGGCGGGATAATAATGAAGTTGTAGATAAGTGTCCCCTCCGAATTCATTCTTCTGATAAAATCTCTGTCCTTATTGGCAAATCCTTCGGAAAGAGAAGGAAAAACCGCACTCACCGGCATCGACATAAAAGTATGGGAAAGCTGGTGAGTTCTTCTGGCAATATGATAATCAGTTACCATAACCGGCCCAAATAATTTCTGAAGGATTAATTTATCTACTGTATAGGTTAGATAGTCTGATACTTGCGAAACTAAAATAAACGCATTGAAAGAAAATTTCTGCTTTAACAAACCCAATCTAGGCATAACCAGCCTAAGTTTAACAGGCAGTATTCTTATGCCGTAAAGTAACTGTATAAAAATAGTCAAAAGCAGCCCCATTCTCAGGATAAAATTATATACAAATAAATCGGAACGTGTATAGAAAACAACAATATAGGCTAATACTGAAATAACGATACTTATCACCATGATTTTGTTTTTTAAATGGAATTCTTGCAATCCGGATAACATCCCATTAGCTATGGGTTCAAAGAAACTCAACATAGTAAACACGCCTACCAGCTGCATAATCGACTGAGTCAAACGCTGTAATTTCAAAGGAACATTAAACCAGTCCAAGCCGTAATAAGGGAAAGTATATAAGAATATTCCTGCAAATAAGTGCAAGATAAAGGATACAAGAAGCATAGCGCATATAAACTCACTGATTTCTTCTCTTTGCTTTTTGGCAACCATTTCCGGTATATATTTCATAAAAGACATGAACATAGAAAAAGAAAAAAATGATAAAAAAGCCGCCAAACTTATTATATAGGCATTTATACCAAAAACATCTTTCCCAAAGTATGCCAATAACAAAGGTAGCATAACCAGCCCTTTTAAAAGCTGCACTATCTGGATAATCACGTTGGAGACAGTATTCTTCAGTATTCTTTTTTTTCTGTCCATTTGGCTATCCCTTTATTCGGGCCGCCAGAAATCTCCAAAATCAATACTATCTATCAAATATTTACCATTATCTAACAACAAACGTAAATCTTTAATACTCGTCCTATAATTACCTATAAGTTCCTTCTCTGAATTGCTAATATCCCTGTCCTCAAAAGACTCTATCTTTTCATTTGCCTCTTCCAATAAAACCGTTCCCTCTTTCAAGATATTCTGCAGGACATCGGTTAAATGTTTTGCTCCGAATTTCAAAATATCCCTATTGGCTTGATAGTAGTCGCGCCTGTGATTATGGCCCCAGGACTTCTTAACGGCTCCCCAGCGTTCTAAACGCCGGATATTAATACTGGCATTTCCCTTACTCATCCTACAAATTTGCGCCAAATCAGCAAGAGATAAAGGTTCAGAGTTGATATATAGAGCAACATAAAGCTGCCCCATAGCTTTACCCAGGCCTAATTTCTCGGAAAAATTCCCCAGTTTAAATATTAACTCGTCTCTTAATTCACTTGGATTATTATTCATTGTGTTTAATTTGTTTAAAACGTATTAAACAAGATAAACAAATTATACCATTTATGCCGATTAAGTGTCAATCCTTATATAAGATTTCCAGCCTTTAATAAAAGGCTGGCTCTTTTACCTTTAAAAAACCATGTTTTCAAGGTATAATTCTTTAAGGGGTAATATGTCATGCTAACACATAACATCCGTATGGTAGCAGATACGTTAAAAGAAATCTGCGAAAGATATGAAAAAACCAAAAATATCCGCCTTAAAAGGATAAAATACCTCCGGTCAAAAGAGGAATATCTGGTAACCCTTACAGATGATTCAAAACATATTGTTCCTAAAGAAATTATTAACAAATACATCGAGAGCCTGGGTGACAGAAAGGGAACCGAAATAGCCGGCCACCTCCTTCACTCAATCGACCTCGAAGAAAGTATATTAGAATCAGGCCTACCCCAAACAAGCGATGCATGGGAAGGCGATATAGAAAAGGTCAATGAATACCTTAAAGATAAAGAAGAAAAAGAGAACGAATAGAAAAGTATAAAGACTATCTCGTCAAAAAAGGGATAAAATGGAAATATTTCTCTCGATTCTTGCTTTTATAATTATCTGTCTGGGAACCGGGTCAATTACTAATCTCATTGGTTTCAAAGACGAGGACTTTTTTGAAAAACTTTTTATATCGTTAGGTATCGGTATTTATTCTGTGCCTTTATTGGGAAATATATTCAATCTATGCAGTATACCTTTAGATTACAGGCTCTTTCTGGCTGTATCGGTGCTGGTTATACTGATTAACCTGTCTATTCAACTAAAAAGTAAAGGCTGCCTTATACCTTCCGGCTTTAAATCCCGGCTAAAAACTTCGCCTGCCGATATATTAGTATTGATTGTATTTTTAATAACGCTTTTTATGTACTTAAAGGGAAGCTTCTCCTACCCCTGGCTGGAAAACTCAGACCCCTGGAGATTTGCGGCTGCCACAAAATATGTAGCGATAAATAGGACTTATACGCCTCCCTTCCCTTTTATATTAGGCGCTCATCCTTACCCTCAGGGTTTTCAAGTATTGATGGGAATATTGAACCAGATAAATAAAAGCATATCCTGGACTATGAAGTTTTATAACAGCTTCATTATTTCTTTAAGCCTCATATTCTTTTACCTTCTTTCTAAAAAAATATTAACCAATAAAAAATCAGCCTTGTTCTCTACTATAATACTGGCGTCTATACCGGCATGGCTTTCTCATTTTATATTTCCCTACAACCTGGCCGTAACAGCAACCCCGCTTATCCTTTACTCCCTGCTCAAAATAAAAGAAAACAAAAAATGGTCGATAATAAGCGTATTACTATTCACCTCGGTAAGTGTAATCCATTTTTATTCCTTTTTTATAATAGCGTTAATCTTTATCGTCTATTATCTGACTCTGGTTTTTTGTAACACCCGCCTTAATAAGTACACACTCCTTACAGCACCGGCCGGCACCCTGCTGGGCATTCTATTATTCTGGTTGCCTGCACTTCTGGGAAGCTCCAAAAACCTACCAGGCGGCATGGACCAAGTCCGCAATTTAATAAGACGAATCTTTGAAAATAAAATAAATCTTTTTGTTGTTTTGAGTATATTTATCATATTCGCTTTACTTTTTTTTACGGCTAAATACTGGCGAGAATACTGGCAGAGATTCTTAAATAAGACAGTTACAGCTAATTTAAAGGCTATAACCTTCATATTGATAATTTCCGGGTTGCTACTTTTTTTGCTCCTGCATCCCAAGTTGATGAAGTTATTGGGCTCAGGTTCGATGAAATATTCGCTCAACCAATTCCTCATGATAGGCCAGAGAAGAAACCTAATCCAAAACCCTTTTGGGCTGGGGCCGGTTCCGGTTATATTAGGATTAGCCGGATTTGGGTATTTAACTTTCAAAATAAGGCGTATATTTACCCCGTTAGAGAAAGCCACCGATTTTAATCGGTGGTCATTACCGATTGAAGCTGACGGTGGTTCAATGCCGCCGTCAGCGCATACCGTTAGAGAACAGGGTTCTCTAACGGGGTTTACTTCAGAAAGGTTTACCCGGGCCTTTATTTAAACGTTTTCTATATTTGCTTTTTTGGGAGTACAAAGCGCACACTTTTGTATTAACCTTATGCCTTTCCGGATGTGGGCATTCTTAGCTCTATCTTCGGCGCTCCTCTGCGGCGTGTTTTATAATCAATCTATAGAGAAACTAAGAATCAATAAATGGTTTAAGACAGCTATAACCTTTTCTTTGATAATCCTGTTTTTGCCTGCATGGTATAACTATAAATATAAGTTCAATACTTCGGTGTGGGGAGAAAACTATACAACCTTTTCCCAAAGCCAAGAACTATATACCTGGCTTAAACATAACCTGCCGGCTAACTCAAAAGTATATGCTTTGGGAGTCTCTCAAGTTACTCCCATAGGGTATGATATGGTGTCCTTCATCTGGGATAAAGAAGTCGAAGATTACTACAAAAAAGACATTTCCCGGTCAATAGATGATATCTATAAATTTTTAAAATCAAAAGGGTATGAATACATCTTAATAGATTCTCCTTCGATATTCTATCATAAGATACACAGGGATATTTCGGTCACGCAGCTATCTGAAGAAACAGAAAAATTAGCCGCTTACTGGCTTTCCCGTAAAGCCATAGAGAAAAAAGAAAAGATGATAAAGAGCGGGAAATTCAAGATGATAAAGGACTCCGGAGAAAACGGCGGTATCTTCAAAATATTATAGTTTTCTTTACTTAAAATATATCTCCGGTTACAATATTAAAGATAACCGGATAAAAAAACGGCCTCAAAAAACCAAAAAATAATATGCCAAGAATAAGTGTTATTATACCCGCGCGCAATGAAGCCGAATCAATCGGCGAAATAATTAAAAAAACACGCTCGGTTTTAAAAGAAAATTATGAAATAATCGTCGTTGATGACGGTTCAACCGATAATACCAGCCAGATAGCAAAAAACAGCGGAGCTAAGGTCATAAGCCATCCGTATAATATAGGTAACGGGGCTGCCGTAAAAACCGGCATGCGCAATTCAACCGGGCAGATACTCCTGCTGATGGATGCCGACGGCCAGCATAATCCCGAATATATCCCTCAGCTTATAAAGCCTGTCGAAGAAAGTTACGATATGGCCGTGGGAACAAGGAAAGGCTGGAAGAATATACCTATCCACAGAAAACTCGCTAATACATTTTATAATGTTTTTGCCTCATACCTGGTTAAACGAAAAGTCCAGGACTTAACCTGCGGATTCAGGGCGGTTAAAGCAAAGGTAGCGAGGAAATTCATATATTTACTCCCTAATACTTTTTCTTATCCTTCCACCTTAATAATGTCTTTATCCCGGGCCGGCCACAGTATTACCTATGTACCTATAGAATTAGAGCCCAGTATGACCAAAAGCAAAATAAGCCTGCTGGCTGACGGGGTAAGGTTCATAATGATAATCACCAAAATAGGGGTCTTTTTTAATCCGCTCAGGATTTTTCTGCCCACAAGCATCTTCTGTTTTCTTATCGGCCTAACCCATGCTGTCTATAAAATATTTATACGAGGCGAACAATATACAGGCTTTACTTTATTGTTTATAACAACATCGATTATAATCTTTCTTATGGGGCTCATAGCTGAACAAATAGCCCAGCTCCGGATAGAAGAGACCGAAAAATAGACAGTAATCGTACAGCTAAAAAACTTCTTCTTATAACACGCATGAATATCTATCTCTTACTTCAGAAAATAGTCCCTTACAGATACAGATACTATATAGAAGAAAATAAATGTCTGAAAAAAATATCTAATTTTTTCGTCAGGCGGTTATTTGCCGATAAATTCGTAAAAGTCAATATAGATTCGGTAATAATGCAGGTCAATCCTTACCGTATGGCCCAATGGCGCAATTATATTATCAATGAAACCCTTCCTGAACATTTCTTCCTCCTGCCTTTCAAAGAATTATGCCGGAATAAATCTCTTATTATAGATATAGGCGCAAACTGGGGGCTCTATACTCTATTAGCTGCCAAATATACCCAAAATTCTGGTAAAGTCATAGCTATAGAACCCGATAAGAATAACTGCCGGATATTGCAAGGAAATATCCAAAATAACAGATTGACGAATATAGAACTGCTTCAAATAGCGGTAGGCGGCCACAACTATTACGCTAAGATATTTGAAGATAACATCCACTCCGGCGGCAGTACCCTTAATAAATCCGGCAAAAAGAACGAAAAATATGATATGGTCGAAGTTAGAACCCTTGACCAAATAACCAAAGATACCGATAAAGTCGATATAATTAAAATAGATATCGAAGGAGCCGAAGGGCTGCTCTTTAAAGGTGCAGAGAACATCCTTGCAACAAAAAAAGCCGGCTATATTTTTCTGGAATTACACAGGCAAATAGAAAATTTTGATTGCGGTTACAATTATATTATAGAAAAACTATTAAAATATGGCTTTTTCCTCTATTATTATGATAGAGAAAAAAATAAATATAAACCTCTGGACAAAGACAATAAAGAATTAATCATGCCGCTAAATAGAGTATATATAATAGCTTCTTCAAATGCAATAGATCCGAGTCAATTGAATTTAATGCTAAAAAATGAATGAAGGTGACAATACTGATAAACTAAGACAATTTAAGTATATTTACCTGCATCCGCACGGCATAGGCGACCTTATACTATCTATGCCTTACATACGGTTCTCTATGCAGAATAGAGAAGATTTAGCATTGTGCGTAAGAAAAGAGGTCTATAACTCGGGGTTTTTTCGAAATTTTGAATTTAAAGTTAGAGTATTTGGCGCCTGCCCTCGAATATGGAATTCTACCCAGACTATCAAAAACATGAAAAGACTAAATAATTTCGCTGAGAATTTAAGCAAACAAAAAAAACGAGCCTTTTATTACCTGTTCAACAAGAAAGAAAGCCGCAGGCTGCAGATATGTAAATTCCTAAGTGGCAGGCTAAACCTGGATATCCCCTTTGATGAAAACGTAAACGGCCAGGTGTATTTAAACCAAAACGATATAGCAAAAGCCAGAGGAATCACCAAACAGGATATGTGTTTTGTTCATGCCCGCGGCGCTTCTGCTTTAAAATCAGTTACACCTCAGGCTTTAACTAAACATATCCGGCCTCAGCCTCTTAACTTTTTCTATCCGCCCTGCACCGATAATATAAATTTAAACTTTGCTGTACAAAAAGAATGCGGCAAAATTGCCGTAATAGATTCGTTATATCTTCATTCAGCCGGAGCTTTAAATAAGGATATCGATATATTATTTGTTTCGGCCACAGTAAAAAGGTTTTTTCATACACTCATCCCAAGAAACATAAAGATAAAAAAAATAGTATATGGCAACCTGCACGACTCTGTTAAAGCATTGTTTTATTACAGTCTTAGCAAAAAGACTGCCGCTGATCAGTCGAAACTTCTGTAAAGTTACATTTCAGGTCTGACCTGAAATGTAACTTTACAGGTTGAGGTTTTATTATGAATTCGAAGACCCTGATTTTAA
>CAZBZJ010000036.1:0-8827 GCA_964496355.1 uncultured Planctomycetia bacterium
GTAGGATGTGGGATGTAGGATGTGGGACGTGGGACGTTGTAGCACGTTCCGTAGGGTGTGGAAGTTGGCGGAAAATTTTCCCAGAATAAACGGGGAGGCGAAAATGGGGTATGATGGGCCGGAACGAAGAAAAAGTAAACGGATAAAAGTCAGTTTCGTAGTAAGTTATAGGCCTCTGGAAAAAGAAGAATATTCGGATCTGTCGCAAACGCGGAATTTTTCGGAAGGAGGGATATTGTTGACAACTAATACTCCCTTTAAAGAAGGGACTCTTTTGAAGATGTTTATTAGAGTTCCTATGGTAAGAGAAAAGATTAATGTCATAGGTAGAGTTATAGAATCTAAAGAAGTAGTTAAAAACCTGATATATGAAACCAGGATCGGGTTTCAGGATGTAGATGAAAAAACCTCCCGGATTTTGAAAGAAACCGTCGGCGGGTTTGTTAAAGAAAAAGAAGGTAGAGATGAATAAGAAAAGATTAGGAGTTATAGGCCTAGGTACGGTAGGCAGGGCGTTTGTCTCTGAATTTAAGAAAAATCGCAGGTTTCTAAAAAAGAATTTAGAGCTGGATATTGCCATAAAAAAAATCTGCGATACAGATTTACGGCTTAGAAAAATGGTTGCGGGGGCTAAAATACCTTTTACTGCCAATGCGGAAGAAATAATCCGTGATAAGGATATCGATATCGTAGTTGAACTCATAGGAGGAATTAACCCGGCAAAAAAATATGTGATTTCAGCTTTGAAAAACGGTAAAGACGTAGTTACAGCTAATAAAGCGTTACTGGCGGAAGCCGGCAAAGATATATTTAACTTGGCTTATAAAAACGATAAGACTGTAGGATTTGAAGCTGCGGTTGCCGGAGGAGTTCCGCTTATAAAAAGTGTTTCAGAAGTGTTAAGATTCGGAAGAATAAAGAGTGTTTACGGGATATTAAACGGGACAACTAATTTTATCTTGAGCCAGATGAGCCGGTATAACAAATCGTATAAACAGAGCTTGAAAGATGCTAAGTTGCAGGGTATAGCCGAAAAAGATTCATCTTTGGATGTCAGCGGCAAAGATTCTCTGCATAAAATAGCTTTGCTTTGTTTCTTGTGTTTTGGTAAATTTCCGAATTTGAAAAATGTGTTGATAGAAGGTATATCCGGTATCTCCAATAAAGATATAAAATATGCAGAAGAACTGGGATATTCAATAAAACTTCTGGCTGTTGCTAAAAAAAATAAAGATATAGAAATAAGAGTCCATCCTGCGTTGATAGAAACGGATCATCCTTTGAGTGAGACCGAGGGAGTGCTTAATTCGATATATGTTAATACCGGTACCGCGGGCAGTTTCTTTTTTTCAGGATTAGGTGCCGGTGGAAAAGCAACAGCTCTGTCGGTATTAAGCGATGTTATAACCGCCAGCGGGCAGAAGAAGTTTTATGCTTTAAAAGAAGCGGATGAAAAATTCAGGTTTAAGAAAAAAAATGATTTTTTATGCAGGTATTATATTAGGTTCTCTGCTTTAGATAAGCCGGGCGTATTAGCGAAAATTTCCAGGATACTTTCGGATTATCATATAAGTATAGCATCGGTTACTCAAAAAGATGAACCAATATATTACGATAAATCGAAGTTTGTGCCGATTGTTATGTTGACTCATGAAGCTAACGAGAGGAATATGTATAGAGCAATCAGGCGCATAGATAAGCTTGGAGCTATAAAAACACCTACACAATTAATCAGGATAGAGAAGGCATGCAAGTAGAAGAATATAATGGAGTTATAGACAGGTATGCTGAATATCTGCCTGTTACAAAAGATACGCCGGTAGTAACTCTGTCGGAAGGTAATACACCCCTGATTCTTGCTAAGAATCTTTCCGGTAGAATAGGCGGGAAGTTTACAGTTTACCTGAAATATGAAGGATTAAACCCTACCGGGTCTTTTAAAGACAGAGGAATGACAGTTGCGGTGTCTAAAGCTAAAGAAGAAGGGCAGAAAGCCGTTATTTGTGCTTCGACCGGGAATACTTCGGCATCAGCTTCGGCGTATGCAGTTAAAGCCGGATTAAAGTCTATAGTCTTAATTCCCGAAGGCGCAATTGCATTAGGTAAATTAGCGCAGGCATTGGTTCACGGAGCTGAAGTAATACCTGTTAAAGGTAATTTTGATGATGCTTTTAAGTTGGTTAAAAAAATATCTGAAAAGTATCCTGTCCGGCTGGTTAATTCTATTAATCCGCACCGTATCGAAGGCCAGAAAACTGCGGCGTTTGAAATATGTGATGTATTAAAAGAAGCCCCGGATATACAGGTTATGCCGGTGGGCAATGCTGGGAATATCACAGCTTATTGGAAAGGATACAAAGAATATCATTTTTTGCAGAAAACCGGTAAGTTGCCGGTTATGTGTGGTTTTCAAGCTGCAGGGTCGGCACCGATAGTTAGAGGCGAGCCTGTAAAAAACCCCGAAACTGTAGCGACAGCTATACGTATAGGGAATCCGGCTAGCTGGAAATATGCCGAAGCTGCCCGGGATGAATCGGGCGGATTGATAGATATGGTGACAGATGATCAGATATTGGAAGCTTATAGATTTTTAAGCGAAAAAGAAGGTGTTTTTGTTGAACCGGCGTCTGCGGCGTCGGTTGCAGGGTTGTTTAAGTTGAAAGAAGCAGGATATTTTAAGAAGATTGAAAAAAAATTAGAGAATAAATCCAAGTTTGTGAAGATAGCCTGTATATTGACCGGGCATGGATTAAAAGATCCCGATGTTGCTATTAAAAGTATTAATGCACCTGTATCTATGGATGCGGATGTGAAGAAGATTGTTGAGCGAGTCGGTTTAGAAGGCAGGTAATATGAAATATGTGATAATAGTGCCTGATGGAGCTGGAGATTATCCTTGTGAAGAACTGGGCGGTAAAACTCCTTTAGAAGCTGCCGATACTCCTAATATGGATTATCTGGCTAAAAAAGGTATTATCGGTAGGGTTAAGACTGTTCCCAGAGGGTATCCTATAGCCAGTGATGTGGCAAACCTTTCTTTGTTAGGATACAGCCCAAAAGAATATTATACCGGTAGAGGGCCGTTAGAAGCGGCTAATATGGGTTTGGATATAGATGATAAAGACGTGGTATTCAGATGTAACCTTATAACCGCAGTTGACGGAAAATTGGCAGATTATAGCGCGGGACATATTACCACTAAAGAGTCTGATATATTGATAGATTCTCTTAATGAGCAGTTGGGTATCGATAAAGTGAAATTCTTTTCCGGTGTAAGTTACCGTAATTTGATGATCTATAAATCCGGTTTTGATTTAGGTTTGCACGAAATTAAGTGTTATCCGCCACATGATATTATCGGCAGGCCGGTTAAAAAGTATCTGCCTTATGGTAAAAATGCGCAGATTTTAAAAGAAATAATGGATAAGTCTAAAGAGTTATTGTTGCATCATGAGATAAATGCCGTGAGAGTAGATTTGAGAGAGAATCCCGGGAATATGGTATGGTTTTGGGGACAGGGGATAAAACCCGATATTCCCTTGTTTAAAGATATGTTTGGTAAAAGCGGGGCGATAATATCTGCCGTTGACCTGATTAAAGGTATCGGGAAGCTTATCGGGTTTAAAATCTTAAAGGTAGAGGGAGCTACGGGGTTCTATGATACTAATTATGACGGCAAAGCAAATGCTACTTTGCAGGCTTTAGAAGAGGTAGATCTGGTTTATACACATATAGAAGCGCCGGATGAAGCCGGCCATAACCAGGATTTACGCAACAAGATTGCGGCGATAGAACGAATTGACAGGATAATTTTAGGTAAAGTGCTTAAAGATAGAGGCCTGGATGATACCCGTATAATGGTTGTACCTGATCATTTTACGCCTTTAGCCAGGCGTACCCACACCCCGGAACCTGTACCGTTTGTAGTTGCAGGCGCAGGGATTCCCCAATCTGTTATTGCTAAGTTTTCAGAAGAAGAGGCACAACGGTCGAGTTTATTTTTTGAAGAAAGCCCGCTGTTGATGGACTATTTTATCAAAAAATAATGAATAGTTTATTTATATTCATACCCGCTGTAATTCTTCTCTTGTGCGGATATAAATTTTACGGGCGGTTTATATCCAGATTGTTCGATGTCAGCGCTTGCAACCCTACTCCGGCTGAAGAAAAACCCGACGGTATAGATTATGTACCGGCAATATTTATGTTAGTTGTTACAATAAGTGCCCTTTTATTAAGTATTGCCGATTTTATAGCCAAAGGACAGTTCGGATTAGTGATGATCTCTTTGTTGTTGCTTGCTTTAGGAATTTTTGTTACTATTGAGGCGGTGATTGCCGCGTTGAGGCGGTTTAGGATTAAGAAACTAAGCTAAAAAAAACAACTATAAAATTAACCGCTGTAATAAGCCGATGAAAGATAATAAATTAATAATTCAAAAATATGGAGGCAGCAGTATAGCTACGCTCCAGAGAGTAAAAGAGATTGCAGGAAGAATATCTTCTTATGTTAAAAAAGGCGATAAAGTAGTGGCCGTTGTTTCGGCTATGGGAGACACGACCGATAACCTTATTGCTTTAGCTGAGAAGATTAACCCCGTACCTAGCGAACGTGAACTGGATATGTTAATCTCTACCGGAGAACAGACTTCTATCGCATTATTGACTATGGCGTTACATAAATACCGGATTCCGGCAGTTTCTTTTACCGGCTCACAGGTTGGAATAATTACCGATAAGTTTCATACCCGGGCTAAAATAGTAAAAATCGATTCAAAAAAAGTTAAAGACGCGTTAAAGTCTTATCAGGCCGTAGTGGTCGCAGGCTTTCAGGGGAGTACTTCTACTAAAGATATAGCTACTTTAGGCAGAGGCGGATCGGATTTGACCGCAGTCGCTATAGCGGCTAGTTTAAAAGCAGATGTATGTGAAATATACACCGATGTGGACGGTATTTATACAGCTGACCCCAGGATCGTTAAAGGTGCGAGAAAATTAGATTGCATAAGTTTTGATGAGATGTTAGAATTAGCTTCGCGCGGCGCGCAGGTTATGCAGACCCGGGCTGTAGAAGCGGCTAAAAAACACCGGGTTAAGTTGCATGTAAGGTCGAGTTTTTCTAAGCAAAAGGGAACGTTAATTATGAAAAAAAAGGTTTCGTTTGAAGAACCGGTAGTGCGTGGGGTGGCTTTAACTGAAAAAGAAGTTAAACTTACTGTTTGCCAGGTTCCGGATAAACCGGGGGTTGCGGCAAAGATTTTCCAGAGATTATCGTCGAAAAATATAAATATCGATATGATTGTTCAGAATGTCAGCCACAAACGTATCACCGATATTTCGTTTACAGTCTCTAAAACTCAGGCTAATTCCGCGTTAGCGATAACTAAATCGTTAGCTAAAGAGGTTAAAGCCGGGTCTGTTATATATGATAAAGATATTGCTAAGATATCCATTGTAGGCATAGGTATGAAGACTCACGCAGGTGTAGCGCACGGCATGTTCGGGGCTTTATCAAGAAACAAGATAAATATTGAAATGATATCTACCTCGGAAATAAGTATTTCTTGTATTATTAAGAAGGATAAAGGCAAACAAGCGGCCAGGGCTTTACATAAGACTTTCGGGTTGGAAAAGAAATGAAAAAAGGCAGAGTTTTTTTATACGATACGACTTTAAGAGACGGGTCACAATCTGAAGGTATCGCATATACCCTTAACGATAAGATCCGCATTACCAAAAGGCTGGATGAGTTTGGTATACATTTTGTAGAAGGCGGATGGCCTTATTCTAACCCCAAAGATAAAAATTTCTTTGATTATTTTAAGAAACATAAATTAAAAAAGTCTAAATTAGCTTCGTTCGGGTCAACTATGTATCCCAACACAAAAGCCAGCAAGGATAAAAACTTAAAGGGCCTTTTGAATTCGGGGACGGAGTTTATTACTATTTTCGGCAAAAGCTGGGATTTACATGTTAAAGATGTTTTGAGGGTTTCTTTAGGCGAAAACCTAAGGATGATCTCCGAATCCGTCGGTTTTTTGAAGAAAAAGTCACGAAAAGTATTTTATGATGCAGAACATTTCTTTGACGGATATAAAAATAACCCTTCGTATGCAATGGAAACTTTAAAAGCAGCTGTTGACGCGGGTGCGGATGTTTTGGTCTTGTGTGATACTAACGGCGGGGCATTATCTTCGGAAATAGTTGATATAATAGGTAAAGTTAAAGAATGTGTGGATACGCCTCTGGGTATTCATACGCATAATGATTCCGGCCTTGCGGTCGCGAATTCTATCTTGGCTGTTGAATCGGGATGCCGGCAGGTGCAAGGTACGATGAACGGATACGGAGAAAGATGTGGAAATGCCGATTTGACTACTATAATACCTCTTTTGAAACTTAAAGTTAAGCTGAATGTGTTTTCTGATAAAAAATTACAAAAACTTACCGAATTGTCACATTTTATAAGCGAAGTCAGTAACGTTAAACATCCTGATAACCACCCATTTGTAGGTAGAAGTGCATTTGCCCATAAAGGCGGGGTGCATATTAATGCAGTCTCTAAAAATTCCGCAGCTTATGAAGCTATTAAGCCTGAGTTGGTAGGTAATCAACGGCGGTTATTGGTTTCTGAACTTGCCGGCAAAACTGCAATAAGTATGGTTGCCAAGACCATGTCTTTTGATTTGAATAAAAAATCGCCGAAAATAAAGAGATTATATAAGATGCTCCAGCAGTTGGAAAGCCGCGGGTATCAGTTTGAAGTCGCGGATGCTTCTTTTAAATTGATACTGGAAAAAGAATTGAAACGGTATAAAAAATTCTTTCAGCTTTTAGGGTTCAGGACGATTATAGAACGCAGAGCTTCCGGTTCCCTAACGTCGGAAGCTACCATTAAACTGAAAGTAAAAGGTGAACTGCAGTATACGGTAGCCGAAGGTGACGGCCCGGTGAATGCTCTTGATAATGCTTTAAGAAAAGCTTTAGTAGGTTTTTATCCGGAATTGTCCGGTATGCACTTGTCGGATTTTAAAGTAAGAGTCTTAGAAGAGTCAAGAGGTACGGCTGCCAGTGTAAGAGTATTGATAGAGTCGCAGGACGCCGAAGAGACCTGGTCGACTGTGGGCGTTTCGGAGAATATTATTGAAGCTTCCTGGCAGGCTTTAGTTGATTCGGTCGAATATAAGCTGCTCAAAGAATCGAAGAAAAAGAATAAATAGGCGTTATTCGATAATGGAAGAAAACAGAAGAAAGTTTGTCCGGTTTGAAGTAGAAGATATTTTGGAGATAAGGCCGGTTTCCGAAGTTGCTAAGAAGTTTAAAGTGAGGTCGAAAGACCTTAGTTTAATCGGAATATGTTTTTATTCGGACTTTAAGTGGGAAAAGGGACAGGTTTTAATAGTAGATTATTTTTTACCGGACGATTATGAACCGGTTAAAGTAAAATGTAATGTGGTCTGGTCGGAATTTATCAACGACCAGCAGGGATTTCTTGTGGGGGTGGAAATTCTGGATATCGGGAGGGAAAATTCCGATAAGTTCATAAATTATTATTTCGAGAAAGTACGAAAAAGATTCTTTGAATAGATTTTTAAGTGGAAAATATATATTTATAGGATTGTTCGTATTTGTGTCTTCTTCTTGTGGCCAACCCTACATATCTTCGCAATATCAAAACAATATAATTAACCGCCGGCAGCGCAGCAGCCGTGCCGCCCTTTCTGAAGCCGGACAAGAAGCTATTTTGAGTATGGATTTGGATAATGACGGTATAGTTAATGCAAACGATTCTGATTTAGACGGTGATGGCATCACCAATTGCAAGGATACAGATATAGATAATGACGGTGTTCCGAATAGCGCCGATCCTTGTGTGTATGATTGGCGTCAAACCGGATTTTCTCCTTTCGGAGTATTGGCTTTTCTTTCCTGGAACCATAATTGGAATTCTTTTAAATATAGCAGGCAGGAAGATTGGGATAAGACTATATCCTTATTAAAAGAGTTAGGAGTCGGTTTCGTAAGGGTGGATTTCTATTGGCAGGATATCGAGCCTGTAAAAGGCGAATATAAGTTTAGTAAATACGATAAGCTAGTTAAGCTGCTTTCAGATAACCAGATACGTATACTCGGTATATTAGATTATTCAGTTTCCTGGGCGGCGCCTGGTTGGAACAGTCCGCCTGACCGGATAGAAGATTTTACCAGTTATTCCCGGAGAGTAGTCAAACGTTATAAAAACCGGATTCAATATTGGGAAGTCTGGAATGAACCGAATAGTTCGGTTTACTGGGCTGCGCAGGATGATATGAAAGCCTATACAGAACTCTTAAAGAATACTTACAAAACCTTAAAACAAGAAGACGCATCTTGTAAAATAGTTTTAGGCGGCCTGGCTAATTGCGGGTATTATGATTTAAAAAGTATATACCGGCACGGTGGCGGGAGTAGTTTCGATATTGTGAATATACATCTTTTTACCAATCCTGCACGGCCGGCATGGATGAACGAATTTCTGTATTGTTACAAAAATATGAAGAAGTTAATGGATAAACATCATGACAACAAAAAGATCTGGGTTACTGAAGTTGGTTGTCCGGGAGTTAGAACCGGCTCAAAAGAAAATTTTTGGTGGGAAGGAAGAAGCCCGACTGAAAATGAGCAGGCAGAATTCTTGGGGCAGGTTTATACAGAGTTATTAAAATTAGAGGGTATAGAAAAGATTTTTTGGGCTTTTTTCAGGGATTGTGATAACCACTTTATGAGCGGTGTAGATTATTTTGGGCTGGTAAGATGGGATTTTTCAAAGAAAAGGTCTTTTGAAGTAT
>CAZBZJ010000037.1:0-8809 GCA_964496355.1 uncultured Planctomycetia bacterium
GCTAATTTTGGATAATGTAAGGCAAGAGATCCGGCAGGTTAAAAAGAGGAAAAAACAGGAATATATAAAGGAGAAGATAGCAAAAGCCAAAGAACTGATTACCGGCGAAGATTACAATAAAGCTAAAGAAACTTTGGATAGTTTGCTTTCAAGATATCCGGACAATAAAAAAGCCGATTCTTTACTTTCTAATGTAGAGAAGAAGATTCAAGATGAGATAGAGGCGAAAAAACGCAGACAGAAGCGAAAAATCAAAGAATCATTTAACCGGCAAGCAGAAGATTTCCGGTCTGCGCTTGGGAAGAAGGAATTTACGAAAGCAGCAAAAATACTCGTTTCCTTACAAGATGAGGGCAAATTTTCCCGTTATAGCGGCCGGATTAAAACGATGAGGGCCGACTACATGCAAACGAAGAAAGAATACAAAGAGGATTTAAGAAGGAAGAGGTTTTTCTCTGAATTAAAAAAGGTTAAAGAGCAAATTAACCATGGCGAATTAAAAGCAGCAATAGAGCAGGTTGAGGATCTAAAAGCAGAATTCGCTGAATATACCGAATTCCGCCCTTCTATATCTGCTATTGAAAGCCGTATCCAGTCTGAAAAGAAAGAACAGATACGGGAGGAATTTAGAGAGAAAGAAGAAGAAATACATACGGCAATAAGTAAAGAAAAATTCGATAGAGCTGACAAATTGATAAATTATTTAAAGGACAATAGCCGGTTTTCTTCGTTTAAAGATAAAATAAGAAAAATAACTTCCCGCTATGATTCTGCTAAGGAACAAGCTCAAAGAGTAGCCCGGCGCAAAAACTTCTTTTCTTCGTTGGAAGAGATAAAAGAATTAATCCAAAAACATGATTTTAAGCCTGCTTCTAATATGCTTACCGGATTAAAAAAAGAGTTTGGCGCAGACAGTAAATTTGTCCCATACATATCAAATACAGAAAAAAAGCTAAACGATTTAAAAAGAGTTCAGGTGCGCCGGGAATTCCGGGGCAAAAGAGCAGAGGTTATAGAATTAATCGATAAAGAAAAATTCGATAAAGCACGCAATTTAATAGTGAGCTTGAGAAAAAAGGAAAAATTCTATCCGTTTAATGAGCAGGTTAATAACCTCAACAGGGTTCTCGAGGAAAGAGTGGAAAAATATAATAAGAAGAGAAAATTAGCCCGGCAGAGGCAGAGAAGAAAACGATTTTATGCGGAACTATCAGAGATAAAAAAACTCATTAGTCATCGAGATTTAGACAGAGCAGAGGATAGCCTGAATGAGGTTAAAAAAGATTTTTCCGATAATAAGGAGTTTCAGAAACAATTAGCCAGAACACAAAAACTTTTGTCTGGGCGGATAGCACAGAAGAAGGAAAAGAAGAAACGAGAATATATTAATAACCAGATCAAAAAAGCCAAAAATATAATATCTGCCCAGGATTATGGCAAGGCTTTAAATTTATTGGAAGCATTAAACGAAGAATATCCTGCTAACCCTAAAGTTTTATCTTTATTAAACTACACGAGTAGGAAAGCCGGCCATTTTGAGAAAATAAGAGATAGAAAAATCGACACCAGGCTTGATAGATTACAGGCAGATATTAAACAAAAACAAAAGCTCCAAAGGCAGGAAACCGAAAGACAAGAGAGAAAATTTAACCAGGCTATAGGCGGAGTCCACGAATTGATAGCTAAAAAGGATTATAAAGGTGCTCTTGGGAAACTGCGCGTATTAAAGGACGAATTCAGCCGCGAGGAATATCAGGGCAAAATAACAGAGCTGATGGTTGCTATTAATCGGGAGAAATCCCAGCCTGCCCGTGAACGTTCCGTACCCGAATTAACCCGGCGCAGGCTTATAGAGGAAAGGCTGAACGAATTCTTAAGTGAAAAACCGCTCCAAAAAAAGATAGTTCAAACAGAAAACGCAGCCAGCACGAAAGAAGATACGGGGCAGCCGGCACATTCTAAGAAAGAATTACGAAGAAGAGAATTAGAAGCTGCGGCAGAGAAAGGTAAAAAGATAGCAAGAGCCGAAAGTCTAATTCGTACGGGTGAATATTCTCTTGCGCGGTCTCTTTTGACAAGCCTCCATTCTAAATTTCCACAGGATAAAAGAATATCTGCATTATTAGAACAGCTAAACACCCTGCTGAATAACTAACCTGCCACTATTGATTATAAATTTACAGGCAGGAATTACGAATTATATTTCCTGCCTTAACTGTTTCTCTGCGTCTACAAGACCGCGATTGATACGTACCAGAATTTTCCTGACATTTTTCTTAAAATCGGCTTTAAACCCTTGGAATTGATTTAGTTCCCTTAATACTTGAATACTCATCCGTAAATACCGCACCAGTTCGCCTTCGTCGATGTCAGTATACTTAGATAGTTTGGAGAATCCGATTCCGTCATACCACAAATCGATTACTTTACTTAAGTGAAAATAAAATCTTTTCGAATAGGGGAAAATATGAAATTTCCTTTCGTAACGGTATATTGATTTACTCAGTTTATTCAAAGGCATTGCGACTTTTTTTACTCTTTTGGTAAGTGGCGGTTTCTTCTGTCCTTTTCTGGGTTCATAAACCAGAGCACAGATTACTATAGCCAGTTCCTTTTGATTTAGGTTTTCCAGAAAACCTTCTTCATAGAGTTGGCCTGTTTGTAGTTCATAACTGTACATATGGCTGGCTAATTTTCCTTTCCATGACAATTCTTTATTGGGAGTAATGTATTCAAGCTCTTTGAGCAAGTTAATCTTATTTTTAAGTAACCGGATAGCTTGTTCTTTGCTCTGCATCTTGGATTGAAAAGAATGAAAAGAAAGAGGATATATATCGTATATTTTTTCTTTCATATCTTGATACAGGTTAAGGATCGTGGCATAATTGCTTCTTAGCTGGCTTTGTATAATCTCGGTATCACCGTAAATAGTATCTTCTAATTCTTCCCCGGTTACCCGCCAGGGATTGACTTTAACAAAGACATATCCTTCTTTGTCTATCCCCCTGCGCCCGGCACGGCCGGCCATTTGATAAAAGTCCCTGGTTTTTAAATTCCGGTAAAACCGCCCGTAAATTTTTCTTATATCGTCAAATACCACGGTCCTGGCCGGCATATTGACGCCTAATGCAAAAGTTTCTGTAGTAAAGATAACTTTTAAAAGTTTAGAGGTAAATAGCCTTTCAATAACTTCTTTTAAAGTAGGCAGTAATCCTGCGTGATGGAAAGCCACTCCTCTTTTTATCAGGTCATATAAAAATACCGACGTAGTTTCGTTTTCCAAACCGAATTTAGCAAGTAGCTGGCTGTATAGATTGGTAATTTGTTTTCTTTCTTCTTTGGTTAAAAAGTTAAATGTTGCTAGTTCTTGTGCGAAAATTTCTGTGCGTTTTCGGGAAAAAGCAAAATATATACAGGGCAGAAGATTTTGTTCTCGTAATTTTTTAAAAAGTGTATCGGTGCGGTTAGGTTTAGGATGGATAAGAGATTCATATTTCTTCTTTTTCAATTTCTCACTGTCGCTTAATAGCAATTCTGATTTTTGTAAATGGGAAAAATTACTGAAAATATTATTATCAGCCTGGAAGTAAAAAGAAAGCGGTACAGGCCGGTTATATTCTTTTATAATCTTTATAGGAATATCATGTATTTTCCTTAACCATTCAGCGATGCTGTTAACATTAGGCACGGTAGCACTTAATGCTAAGACTTTTATGTGCCTGGGCATCAGCATTAAAGCTTCTTCCCATACGGTGCCTCTGTCTATATCGTCGAGATAATGTATCTCATCGAATATGACCCATTCTTTAGGAGTTAACCTTTCCGGGTCTGTCAGGATTACATTTCTAAAGATTTCCGTAGTCATAATCAAAATCGGCGCTTGCGGGTTTATACTTACGTCGCCTGTCAATATGCCGGTCTTTTCAGGATAGGCTTTACGGAAATCGCGGTATTTCTGGTTGCTTAAGGCTTTGACGGGAGCGGTATAAATTATGCCTTTATTATTCTTTATAGCTTGTTCGATAGCAAATTCAGCTACCAGAGTTTTTCCGGCGCCTGTAGGTGCTGAGATTATTACTGAATTCTCATTATTTATACTATCGATTGCTTCTTCTTGAAATTTGTCTAATTTTAATCCTTTGTATATCATTAATGGTATTATGAAGTAGAATTCTTAGTTTTTCAAACAATTTTTTATTTATATACGAAGATGATATCATTGAGAGCTGGGTTAGGGTGTGATAAAATATTCCGATAATGAAACAGCTGGAAAATTATCGGATGTTTCTGATTATTGGCAGGTGTGCGGTCAGGCTCTTATCGAGATGCATAGACAGGTAGGTGATTTAGTTATTGATAGCCGCCAGGTAGCTCAAAGAGGGCTGCTTATAAGGCATATAAATATATCGGTTTAAACCGTAGAGCCTCTCTGGCTGAATACAGGAAAGTTACTAATTATGCTTTGAAAAAAGGTTTAAGCCGGGGTTTTAAGTAAAATTTTAGCATCATTTATAGAAAATTTATAATTCAATGCAACAGAAAGTCAATTCTTTACCGGGAGAATTTATCAAAAGAATAAAAGATATCTATCCCGGCGATTACAATCAGGTTCTCCAATCGATGCAGCAAAGGAAAAAGCCGGTTTTCCGGGGTAACCTTAGTAAGATCAGCCGGAACTTGTTGAAAAGCGAATTAAAAAAAGCAAATATAGAGTATAAACAGGTCGACTGGTATAAGAATGCTTTTATTTTAGTTAATCCTTCTCAAAGAGAATTTCAGGATACAGGCTTATATAAACAGGGTTTAGTATATTTACAGAATCTTTCCAGTATGGTGCCGGTGATTGTTTTAGAGCCAGATCCTGCGGATAAAATACTCGACCTGTGTGCGGCGCCGGGAAGTAAGACTATGCAGATAGTTGATGAAGCCGGCGGTAATCCGGAACTATTAGCTGTTGAAAAAGTTAGGCGAAGGTTATATAAACTTCTTGCTAATTTACGCAGGCAGGGCAAGGAGCCGTTTGTAGAAGTAAGACTTTTCGACGGCACAAGGGTTTGGCGGCAATACCCTCAATATTTTGATAAAATTTTGATTGACGCGCCTTGTTCGGTAGAAGCTGGTTTCCTTGTGTCTAATTTTAAGACTTTTCGGTATTGGTCCCTGCGTAAAATTAAAGAATCCCGGCGTAAACAAAAACGCCTTTTGTTTTCAGGGATAAAATCATTACAAAAAGGCGGCCGTCTGGTTTATTCTACCTGCACCTTCGCTCCGGAGGAAAACGAGGCAGTAGTTAACTGGGCTTTAAAGAAGTTTTCAGATGAAGTCGAGCTGGAAAGAATAAAATTACCCTTTAACAACCATAAGCCCGGTCTGGCCGGATGGCGGAATAAAAAGTTCTTACAGGATATAGCTTTTACTAAACGGATAATGCCTACCGAAACCATGGAAGGTTTTTTTATCGCAGCCTTTAGAAAGAAGAATCTTTAATTGTGATAAACCTCCTTAATTTTGTTCTTGACTTAACCGGTAAAGCGTATAGATTGATTTATGCGATCAGGATGTAAAAATAATATATAACAGTTTAAGAGAAAGGAGTATGGTTATGTTGGAAGGTGCTATTTACAAAGATTATGTAGCCAGTTTAAAAGCTAAAGAAAAGGATAAATCGCAATTTTTGAGTTTCTTACGGTCTGTGTTACAGAATAAGGCTATTGAGTTAAAGAAGGATAAACTCGATGATAAAGAAGTCTTAATAGTTTTGCAAAAAGAGAAAAAGAAATTGGGTGAAACTAAAGAAGCCGTGGGAGATAATCCCGAAGGGCTAAAAGAAGTAAACCGCGAAATTGAAATTATTGAAAACTATCTGCCCGAACAGATGCCTAAGAGCCAAATCGAGAATATTGTTGATCAGGTTATTGCTGATACAGCAGCAGGTTCGGTCAAAGATATGGGTAAAGTTATCAAGCCTGTATTAGAAGAAACAGCCGGCAGGGCAGATTCGAAATTAGTCAGCCAGATAGTAAAAGAGAAACTTTCAGCACCTTAATAGAAATAACAATGAGGCGTTATATATTGCCGGTTTTCCTCTTTGCGGCCTGTTTTTTAGGCACCTTGACTGCAGGAGCTTCGGACGAAGTATTAGCATTATTATATTCCGAAGGCCAGGTAGAAGCTGCAATAGAATGGTGCCACAAACAGATAGATTCAGATACAGCGGGCAAACCCTCTTATTACCTGAATTTAGCGCTTCTATACGAAGAGAACGGCCGGATAGACTACGCTATCGAAACTTTAGAGAATGCCTGTAAGGAATATAACGATAAAGATATATGGTTTCATCTGGGCAGGCTTAATTTACTCTTATCGAATAATAATAAATCGGTTGAGAATTTTAGAAAGCACCTTCGGGTAAACCCTAAAAATAAAAGAGCATATTTTTATCTGGGATTGAACCATGAAGATTTGGGGAAAGATAGCGAAGCTTTGCGATATTACCGGAAATGTTTGCACATAGACCCTTATTTCGTTTTACCATTGTTAAGGAGCGCACACATATATATAAAAGATAATGTTTTAGATAAAGCTTTGGGTTATCTGCAGAAAGTCGAAGATTATGACCCCAGCATTAAATCCGTTTATAGAGACTTAGCGCTGGTGTACTATAAAAAAACTGATTTTCGGAATAGTTATAAATATGCTTCTAAGTCTTTGAATATGGAGCCGGGTAATAAAAAAATGCAGTTGGTCCGGAGTGAGTCCAGGCGCAATATTGGAGAAGAGTACTTTGAAAAAGAAAAGGAACGCTTATATGCTGAACGGCGGCAGATCACCGCAAAGGTAAGTTCTGTTGTAAGCGTTGAAGGTGTCCCGGAAGTCAAAGTCCGTTTAGCAGAAAATGTAAGTGCCGTTGGGTTTAAAGTTACCGGCAGAAGCGTAGTCTATTCGGATAATAAACCTGTTGTTACGTTAAAGAAAGATACTATTTATAGATTAGCCGAAAATAGAGAGTCTTTATTATTGAGCGGCCCGGAGAGCCAGATTCTGGCTGTTCTTGATAAACCGGCTTTGATTATCCCTGATTCTGAAAAAAATTTAATAGGTATATTCGGGCTAAAACAGGGCAGTGGTAGTTACTGGGCTAAGACTTCTGATAATTTTTACCGGGGTAAAATTTTAATCAGGTTAGTTGCCGGCCGGCTAGACGTGATAAATATTGTGAATCTGGAGGAATACTTATACGGCGTTGTTCCGTCGGAAGTTTCATCAGATTGGCCGCAGGCGGCTTTAGCCGCTCAAGCTGTAGTTGCCAGGACTCGGGCATGGGAGAGTTTAGGTACGCATAAAAAGCAGGGGTATGATTTTTGCAATACGGTTCACTGCCAGGTATATCTGGGTGTTAGCAAGGAGAAGGCATCCACTAATCATGCTGTAGACAGAACCCGGGGCGAAATATTATCTTTTACCGGCGAACCTATAGAAATTTATTATTCCAGTAATTGTGGCGGCCATACTCAATCCAGCAGCCTTTTTATGGGAGTAAAAGATTCAGATAAGAATTTAGGTTACAGCTTTCCCCTAACTCCTTTGGCAAATTATTCTTGGGTTACGCATGAACCGGAGACTTTTTGTCAATTAGATAAGGTTAACAGAAGCCGGTTTCGATGGCAGAGGATTTATACTAAAGAAGAATTAGAAGAAGAGTTGCAGAATAGTTTCCCTTTTTTAGGCCAACTTAATAGTATACGAGTCTTAAAAATTGATAATTCTTCGCATATTGAAGAACTGTTAATAAAGGGGAGTAAGAATACTTACAAGATAATTTCCGAATATAGGATCCGCAAAGTTATCGATAATTTAAGAAGCAGCATGTTCAGGCTGGAAGTTAAAAGAGCGGATACCGGAGTTGCTGAATATTATATTTTCTGGGGAGGAGGATTCGGCCATGGTAGAGGTTTATGCCAATATGGCGCAAAGGGTATGGCCGAAAAAGGATATCCCTATTCTCAGATTCTTTCCCATTATTTCCCCTACGCAAACTTAGAGAAGCTATATTAGACCCGTGTTCCGTGGGATGTAGGAGGTAGGACGGAATAGTCTGTAGTCTAAGGTCTAAGGTCTAAGGTCTTACTATATAGTGGGATTTTATCTTTTGGGCACCGAAGAACTTTTTGGTGAAATCGCGGGCTTTCTTGTGGCTGTAGGCTTTACAGGAAAATATATTTATATATGCTGCATTGGCACTTTCGGAAAAATGGCCGGTTATTGAACTTGTTTCAATAAGCTGGACTAAAGAATATCCTTTAGTATGGGGTTGTTTATGCCCGAAATAGGGGATCCATGTTTTGCCGTATTTGACCATCTTTATTTGTTTACATAAAGTATCAACATATTCCTGGATTTTTTTCTTAGAAGAGATGGTTTCTTTATTACACCCGTAAAGATTAAGGATTAATTCCCATCCGTAGGTTACGTTTTTCTTCTTTTTCGGATTAGTGCTTTTAGTATTTCTTTTCATCTTTATTTTATTATTTTATTAATGTATCGGGGTATTTTAAACGAAGCTGTATGAAGTTGTGGGCTGTAATATCGGGTTTTTAATCCCAGCCCAGTATATCTTTTTCGTATCTTAACCTGCCTTGCTTTTTCCGGGTTTATATGGTTAGAAGAATACATCAAAGAGAAGAAACCGCCTACATAGGTAGGTATAGCTATTACATATACATGGGTATGTTTGAAGACCTGTTTTGAAGTTTTAAAAGTCGCCCTTAACTCCGCACTTTGAAAAAAAGTAGAACCGGTTTGCCGGACT
>CAZBZJ010000038.1:0-7389 GCA_964496355.1 uncultured Planctomycetia bacterium
AAATCAATCATTTTTATGCCGGTTTCTAAAACTTTAGGCTTTTCGATTACGGATGTAGACAGATTAAATGCTTCTTTAGCAGGAGGCCGCCTAACCGCCCATCTTTCCTGAGCTTTTATCGGTTCTCCCTGATCCAGGGGATTACCAGATACGTCTATAACTCTACTAAATAAATCATCGCTCACCGGTATAGAGACCGGTGCTCCCGTAGCTATAACAGTAGTATTTTTTTGAATATTACGGGTAGACGATAAAGATATACATCTAATTACATCGCCCGGTAAATGTTCAGCGACTTCCATATCAACATCGCGCCCGTCAAAAGTTTTAGTCTTTAAAACATCATATAAGGCAGGTATTCTTTTAGCTTGATCGAATTTTACGTCTACCACCGGGCCCTGAACGGATATAATCCTGCCATAATCCTGTTCGGTTTCCGGCTCCTTATGGCTTTCTTGTTTGCCTTGTTCTGCTTCTTTACTTTCTAATTTACCCATACCTTATTACCTCTTTCCACCAACCATCATCTTTGCTGAGAAAACTTCGCGCAAACTCTTATCAATGTCTGCCTTAGATGCTTTTCGGAAACCCGTCATCAACCCTTTTTTATCTTTTTTTAACTTCTCTACGGCACTCTCTAGCTGTTGAGCTTGAGCGGCAAATCCGGCAATGATACAATCTTCCAAAAACTCGTAAATACGGCAGGTTATCCATACATCAGCTAGATAATCAATAATATCGTTCAAATCGGATTCAACAATAACCTGTTCGATTGTATCTTTAATCTCCTTTTGATGCGTTACTAATTCTTCTGAAGGCAAGAGCGTAACTGTAACCGGTTTTAAAAAATTGGCAGTTACAGCCTTAGGATAGATAACCAATAACCTCCCGAAACTTCCTTTTTTAACTTTTTCAACAACATATTGTTTAACTTGCATAGTTAATTTAAAAAGGCCGGCTTCATAAGCTCCAGGATATGTCTGAAGCGGAATATCTACCATGTCACTCAGCTTACGGCTCGACCTATCTCCCAGACAAATAATCTGATTAGTGTTATGCTGGCCAGATTCTGCAACCCCTCTTTTTATAATCTTCGTATTCATATCAGCCATAAAACCGCCGTCAGAAGTTACTAAAAGAAAACAAGTCTTATCGCTGGTTGAATGAACCAAAGGGCTTTCTGCTTCCGATAGGCTAACCATCCTGAAAAAATCAACGAACTCAACCGCAAATTCTCCAAACCGTTCTTTTTTTCTAGCGCTGCTATAGAAATGGTTTGTAGCAACGTCTTTGAGAATAGAAATTATCTCTAATATTGAGTCAACATCGTCTAAGTCCGATTTTATCTTACTGGCTTTTGACATAAACCTTATCCTTCTCTTTCAATCTTATATTTATTTGCCAACGCCCTATCCTGAAACTTCCCCAAAAGGCTGCCGTCGAGAATCAAACTGCCAAACTTAATTATGGCTCCGCCTATAAGCTTATCGTCGGTTTTTTCATCTAACGTAACTTCGCGCTTTAATTTGTTAGAGACTATATCTTTTATCTTGGATTTTATGCTGTCGTCTAACGGTTTGGAAGTCACTATTTCTATTTTATTTGCCGATTGGGGCACATGGCTGGTGTCAGTATCCTTTACTTCGGACAAAAAATCTTCGACTAAATAATTATTTATATTTTCGTTCATTTTTTCTTTAAAAACCTGGTCCAGTATATCTTTACAGTAATCTACCATCTTTAAACGCTCTTCTTTACGTATATTTTGCCGGACCTGTTCTTTCATCAACCGGGTTTCTTCGGTTATCTTCTCGGCATCTTCGCGGGCTTTCTTGATTATCGAATCGCGCTGGTCATTCATTTCTTTTTCAGCCTTTTCTTTAAACTCGCCAACTATCCGTTCGGCTTCTTCTTTGCGCTGCTGGTATTCCTCTTCAATTTTTTGTATTTTTTGGCTTAACTCTTCTTTCTTTTTGTTAATCTCCTGGTATGAATCATTGAGCCTGTTGACTGCGCTTTCGGTATCTCCCTGCATAAACCTCTTCAGGATATAAATTACCGCACCAAACATTATAATCTGTACAATTATTAAACCTATAATATTCATAACTACCTTTCGTTAATTATTATCCCGGCCCGCCGCCGCCAAATAATTGAAAAATAACTAACATAGCAATTATTGAAATAGCCTCGACAAAAACCAGTAGAAAAACCGTGCCCATGAATATCTTTGAGGCAGCTGAAGGATTACGCCCTAAAGCCTTAATAGTAGCAAACCCTAAAACTCCTATGACTACCGACGGGCCAACAACTACTGTAAACATTATCAACACTATTATCAATGTCCCCATAACAACACCTTCTTAAACTTCAGCCATTATAACGCAATCGGTTTTAAAAAAACGCACTACTCCCTTTTTAATGGGAAGAGTAAACCTCCAATCAATAATAATTTCTCCTCTTATCAATAGACTTAATATCGGATAATGATATGATAATATCTCGAATTCTCCGGTATCTCCTCTCAGGAAAATATTCGATACTTCGCCTTCAAACAACAACCGTTCCGGATTAATTATTTTTAAATTAAAGATTCCTAATACAGCCATAATATATATTTATCTATTCTTTCTTGCTGCCGGCTTCGGCTTTTTCTTCAGGTTCCGGGTTCTCCTTTTTGTCCTGATCAATCTCTAGGCTATCCTCGCCCTCAGACTCTGCCTGTTCTTTCATTCTTTGCCTCTCTTCTTCGGCTAATTTTTTTACATATTCATCATAAATCATATCCAATTTATTCTGCATGTTCTCGTCAATATCTTTAGCTTTTCGGACATTTTCGATAAAATCGGGGTATTTACTCTTAACGAATTTAAATACCTCATTTTTGGCTTTCTCGATCTGTCCTTTTTCTATCTTATGAAGGTGCTTCTTAGCATATCCGTAAAATAAGACAACTTCCTCTTCCATAGGAACCGGCTGGTCATTAGGCTGGTTAAGAAGCTCCGCCAAAATCTCTCCGCTTTTCATTTTGTCCGTAGAGCTGTCTGACGACCCGGCTGACTTCAAACGGGAAGTTTTCAAGAGTTCTCTATATTGAATATATTCAAGACGTAACGATTTACTCTGCTTTTTTAAAGCTTTCCACATAGCTTTAGTGCCTATGCGTGATACTGATAGCCCAATATCTATTGCTGGCTTAAATCCCTCGCCAAACAAAGCAGCATTCACATATATCTGCCCATCAGTCATAGAAACTAAGTTTGTAGGCACATAACTAGTTAAGTCACCTTCCAAAGTCTCAACAATGGGGAAAAAAGTCATTGAGCCTCTGCCATGCTCCTCATCAAACTGGGCTGCCCGTTCTATCATACGCGAATGCAAATAAAATATATCTCCGGGATAAGATTCACGGCCCGGCGGACGGTCTAAAAGCAACGAAATTTCTCTATATGCCCATGCATGTCTGGTAAAATCGTCAAAGACAACCACAACTTGTCCGCCCTTTTTCATAAAATATTCGCCTAAAGAACAAGATACATAAGGAGATAAATATTGCTGCCCGGGAGCTTCTCCCGCTAAAGCTGCCACTACTATAGTATATTCGAACACCCCCCGAGATTTAAAAAGATTAACTACCCTATCCAGGGCAGCCCTGCTTTTTCCTATACAGCAATATATACAAATTATATCTTTACCCTTCTGGTTTAAAATAATATCGGTACCTATTGTAGTTTTACCGGTAGACCTATCGCCTAAAATTAACTGGCGCTGACCCCTTCCTATGGGAAGCATAGAATCTACAATCTTAATGCCAGTTTCCAGAGTGTCAGCTACAGCATCACGCTCTAAAATAGAAGGCGATTGGCCAAATATAGAAAAATAATCATCAGGTTTAAGAGGGCCTAAATCATCTAAAGGCTGCCCCAAAGGGTTGACTATCCTGCCTACAAAATTTTCGCCTACAGGGGTGTTGAAAGGTTCTAATGTCATCTCTGCCCTGGCGCCGGTCTTTACTTTTTCTTTTTCTTCAACTATCAATATTTGCGCTTCGTCTTTGTCAAAACCGATAATCATCCCTTGCGTACCGTATCCAAATCTTACCAATTGGCCGTTTATACAGTTCTCCAATCCTTCAACTGCCGCAATACATCCTTTAACTTTTGTCACTTTACCATATTCTTTATACTGCAAAGGCACCATTATTTCTGCTCACCTCTTAACTATTACTTCTCTAAGATTATAACATAAACCAAAGTCTAATGTCATCTCTAAATACCTATCTTTTTATGCTCCGGTATTATTCGCTTTCTTCTTCTGTGTCTTGTCCCCCTTCTTCGGCCTCAATGCCCTCCTCATCACCAATCTTTTCATATTTCTGTTTTTCTTCTTTCTTAAGTTTTAAAAACCATATTGTGTAAAAGAATATCGTAATGCCTATTATAAAAATAACGACTGTCATAATAACTTTCCATATAGCAACCCTACGCAACCTCTTAAACAGAGTATCGGACATCTTTTTAACCGCGCTTAGATATTCCATTTCCCGAAGAACATTAGATATTTTAGGCTTCTTCTTGGATATTTTCTGCTCTTCTTTAACTTTACTCGCTAAACTCCGCATCTTTTCTAAGTTACTTTTAACTAAATCAAACCGGCGTTGATTGATTCTATAATTAGCTATATGATCCTTGACAGATTCCGCCTGTTGCTGTAAAGACTTTATCTGGCCAGCTTTTCTATCTATCTCATTGAATAAAGCTCCGGCTATAGTCTCGAACTCGCTGTTAACGAGTTTTCCATTCAATTGATCTGCCTCTTGTACATATTTATCGACCAATTCTTCGGATATATTCCACACATTCTTTACTTCGATATTAAATCTTTTTTTCTCCCCTGGTTGAAACACTTGTTGCGCTTTTAAATAGAACTGGCCGCGTTGTGAATCATAATTTATATCAAATGGGCCAGCATCAACAATATACTCAGGGATTATTTCTTTAGGCAGATAATATTCTAAAGGTATATCAACTTTCTTGTCTAAAGTATTTTCAGCCTCTATGGCTAAAACTACTGTCTCTGCGGTTTTTGCCTCCGGCTCGCCCAGCTCTACTAAGTGCTCCAAAGAAAAAATCTCATCTTTAATAGCGGCTATTTTCTCTTTCTGCACCGAATACATCTGCATCCTTTTCTCAATATCTCCACTTAATTCTTCCTGAGCCTGAAGAATAGATTCCAACCTTTCTTTTATACTTTCGGCTATAAGCCCGGCTACCTCATGCTTATCTTCTTCCTCGATAGAATCCACCGAATCTTCCAATATACTGATCAAATCCTCAATCTCTTCTTCTGATATCTGCCATATATCTCTTAAGCTTATTTGTATAGTCTTACTCTCTTTTGGAGCCAGTTCTATATTACCGTATACATAATATACTCCTTTATCGATATCATAATCGGCTTTTAAGGGCCCTGAATCCAAAATATCCTCTTTTTTCAACCCTGCCGGCAACTCATACCGGACTGGAACAGTTCTGGCCTCATTTTCCGAGGAATTAACTACGGCCATCTTTATATTAACCTGGCCGTATCCTAACGGCCCTGCTGCTATAAATAAAATGCCTATTATAAAGGTATATAATATATATCTTCTCATGTCTTATTCAACTTCGAACCAAGACTTTATAACCACGCCTTCCTGTTCTTTAGCTTTATAGAGCATGTCTAATATCTCTTTTATCTCTTTAAGCTTATTCTTAACCAATTGGTTATTCGTCATCTCTTCTTCCTCTAAGCCCTCGATCAATTCCATCTTCAGTCCCAGAGACTTAGCAGCCTCGTTTGTAGCATTAACCATCGCATCTACTATATTCTTTTTGAGAGACTTAGCATCCGTCTTGGTCATCATCAGAGTTTCTGTAGTCTCTTTCAGATTCTCGACCAAAGAATTTAACCGCCCCATATACTCGTAAATATTCTCTTCGGTTCCCTCTGTGCCTAATTCTTCTCTGATAGTCTGGATTAAAGTAAGCGCATCATTGGCATAAGTCTTTGCCGAATTCACACTGCCAAACAGTGTGCTGGAAGCTCCGGTATCTGAAGCACTCCCTATTAATTGTGAATACCCTTCAATCTTATTAATTGCACCAAAGATAGTATCATCTGAAGCTAAATCATCAGACGTGCCGATTGCGGCTTCTAGAGTATCGAGAGTGGTTATAGTATCACTAATTGAATTAACCGCTCCAAACAAAGTCTCGGCTGTAGTTTCGTCTTCAATGGTACCGATCAGAGTCTCTATATCAGTTAAACTTTGAGTGATCGCGGCCGGATCGAGTGCTTCTATGTCTTCAGCTGCCTTTTGAATATCAGTTGCCGCAGCGGTAATTGCGTCTGCATCTAGGGCATCCAAAGTTGTAGCCATGTCCTCTATTTTCCCGTAAAGTGAGACACTGGCAGCATCGCCTGAGGAACCTATCGTAGAAGTCAAATCATCTACGGCTGTATCCAATGTAGCTAAATTTGTTGTCAATGTATCAATCCTATCACTCACTGTAGCAATTTCACCCCAATCGATATTTGCTGAAGTCATAGAAGCTAAACCTGACCAATTTATACCAGCTATAGTCTGCCCTTGTACATCAACCCAGTTAATTCCCGTACCGGTCATATAAGCTAAATCCGACCAATTTACGCCAGCCTGGGTCATTACCTGTAAATCCTGCCAGTTTATACCAGCTTCGGATAAAGTCCTTATGTCATCCCAGTTTATACCGGCTTCGGTTAATACTGAAAAATCAGCCCAGTTAACTCCAGCCTCACTAAAGACTCTCATATCCGTCCAATTGATTCCCGATTGAGTAAGTACTTGCAAATCTTGCCAATTGACGCCGGCCTCTGTCATTACCTGCATATCCTGCCAGTTTACGCCAGTCTCGCTCATCATCTGCAAATCTGTCCAGTTAATTCCAGATGCGCTCAATGTAGCTATATCCTGCCAGTTTATGCCAACCTCTGACATTACTTGGATATTCGCCCAATTAATTCCCGAGCCGCTCATTACAACCCAATCATGCCAGTTTACGCCGGCGTCAGTCATTACCTGTAAATCCTGCCAGTTTACTCCGGCGTCAGTCATTACCTGTAAATCCTGCCAGTTTACTCCGGCTTCTGACATAACCTGTAGGTCCGTCCAGTTTATAGCAGTTCTTGATATTACTTGTATGTCTAACCAATTTATCCCTGCTTCGCTCATTACTTGCAAATCCTGCCAGTTGATACCCGTTTGGCTCATAGATTGTAAATCTGTCCAGTTTACTCCGGTTTCTGATAGAACCTGTAAATCTGTCCAGTTTACTCCGGTTTCTGATAGAACCTGTAAATCTGTCCAGT
>CAZBZJ010000038.1:7489-8675 GCA_964496355.1 uncultured Planctomycetia bacterium
TTACTCCGGTTTCAGCCATTACCTGTAAATCTGTCCAGTTTATGCCGGCTTCGGTCATTACCTGGATATCCTGCCAGTTTATGCCCTTAGCGGTTAATTCACTAACGTTACTCCAATTGACGCCGGCCTGCGTCATTGACTGTAAATCCTGCCAATTTATACCTGCTTGACTCATAGTAGTTAAATCATCCCAATTTACCCCCGCTGTAGTCATATAATTTAATGCGTCCCAATTTATTCCAGCTTCGGTTAACTCATTCAATGCATCCCAATTAACTCCTGATTGGGTAATATTATTTAATTCTGTCCAATTTACCCCAGCTTTAGACATTACGGTTAAGTCTTGCCAGTTGATTCCAGCTTGACCCATTACCTGTATATCCTGCCAGTTTATGCCTGTCTGACTCATCACTTGTAAATCTTGCCAGTTGATTCCGGCCTGGCTCATCACCTGTATATCCTGCCAATTAATTCCAGCTTCAGTCAACATTTGTATATCTTGCCAGTTAATAGCATTCTCGGTCATTACCTGTAAATCTTGCCAGTTTATGCCGGCTTCTGACAATACTCGAATATCCTGCCAGTTTACTCCGATATCAGCCATTACCTGTAAATCTGTCCAATTGATACCCGATTCTGATAAAACTTGTAAGTCCTGCCAGTTTACTCCAGCTTCAGTCATTGGCTGTAAATCCTGCCAGTTTATTCCAGTCTCGGTCATTACCTGTAAATCTGTCCAGTTAATGCCAGCTTCTGATAAGGCCTGTAAATTCTGCCAGTTTATGCCGGCCTCTGTTATAACTTGTAAATCCTGCCAGTTTATTCCAGATTCGGTCATTATCTGTAAATCTTGCCAGTTTATGCCGGCTTCTGATAAAACCTGTAAATCCTGCCAGTTTACTCCAACACCAGTCATTACCTGCATATCCTGCCAGTTTATACCGGTCTCGGTCATTACCTGTAAGTCCTGCCAGTTAACTCCGGATTCTGTTATTACCTGTAAGTCCTGCCAGTTTATTCCGGCCTGGCTCATCACCTGTATATCCTGCCAGTTTACCCCGGTTTCAGTCATTACCTGTAAACCTGACCAATTTATACCGGCTTCGGTTATTACCTGTAAATCTGTCCAGTTTATGCCGGCTTGCGTCATTACCTGTAAATCCAGCCAGTTTACTCCGGTCTCAGT
>CAZBZJ010000039.1:0-8652 GCA_964496355.1 uncultured Planctomycetia bacterium
GACCTGTTCTTTGACTCCGGCAGGATATTTACGGTTGTTTTCGTAGAATTCTTTACATACTTCTGTGCTTAGAGTAAACCCCGGCGGTACCGGCAGTCCGATTGAAGACATTTCGGCTAAGTTAGCTCCTTTTCCGCCGAGCAGTTCCTTCAATTTTGCATTACCGTCCGATTTATTTTTTGCAAAAAAATAGACATATTTTGTTGATCTTCTTTTCTTAGCAGATTTACCCTTAGCCATTCCTAAACCTCCTCGATAAATTCCGTTAGAAAACTCACACGGGCATTAAACCTCGTGTTCGCAAAATTCCGAATAACCCTGTGGCAAGCTATTGGGTGTTTTCTAACGGGATAAAAATGATAAATATATAGGGTTATACCTTGATCCTTAGTTTAACTCAGGATAAATTCGGCTACATCCGCCTTTGGCGGATAAGCCTCATTTATTTTATCGACAAACAAGATTTTACTATAACAGAAAAATTTTTTATTTCAATATTAATCTATAAGTTGCCTTTCAAGTAAGAGTTTAATTTAGTTATTGCTATGCGTTCTTGTTTCATCGTGTCGCGTTCGCGCACGGTTACCTTATTATCTTCTAAACTTTCGACGTCTACGGTTATACAAAAAGGCGTACCGATCTCATCCTGCCGCCGGTACAATTTACCTATGGATGCGGTATCGTCGTATGCGCAGATAAATTTTTGTTTTAAATCGTTATATATCTTTTGTGCTAAATTTACTATCTCCGGCCGGTTTTTTAACAGCGGAAATATTGCTATTTTATAGGGCGATATATACTTATTAAGTTTTAATACTGTCCTTTTCCGGCCCCGTACTTCTTCTTCATAATATGCATTACTCAATACTGCAAGAAAGCTGCGGTCTACTCCTGCAGACGGTTCTATTACGTGAGGATAAAAACGTTTTTTACTTATGTTGTCATAATACGACAGGTCTTTTTTGCTGATTTTCGAATGTGCTGTAAGGTCATAGTCCTGGCGGTTCGCGATGCCTTCAAGCTCTTTCCATCCGAAAGGAAAATTAAACTCTATATCGCAGCAGGCTTTAGCATAATGGGCTAATTCGTCCGGGCGGTGTTCGCGTATGCGCAGGTTTTCTTTAGAAAGCCCCAAATTTTTTATGTACCATTCTTTCCGCTCTTCTGTCCATTCTCGGTATTTTTCTTCGGCGTTTTCCGGCTGAGTAAAATATTCTATCTCCATCTGTTCAAATTCCCGGGTACGAAAGATAAAACTTTTAGTAGTTACTTCGTTCCGGAAGGCTTTGCCGATTTGAGCTATACCGAACGGCAATTTCTTATGAGTAGAATTTAAGACATTCAGAAAATTGGTAAAGATACCTTGAGCCGTTTCCGGCCGCAGATATCCGGCTTTGGACTGGTTTTCTATGGCACCCAGCTGAGTCTTTAACATCAGGTTAAACCCGCGTGGCGGGCTTTCGGCCAAATCAATTTGGCTGCCGCATCCAGGGCATTTATAAGCCGTAGATTGAGAGTTAGATTGCTTTATCTCAAGCTGGTCTAACCGGAACCGTTTTTTACAGGATTTACAGTCGACTAACGAATCAGTAAAACTTTCCAGATGTCCGGAAGCCGCAAATACCGGTTCGTTCATGATTATAGCCGAATCCAGGCCTACTATATCGCTTCTTGATTCGACATAAGTTTTCCACCAGATGTCTTTTATATTCTTTTTGAGCATTGCGCCCAAAGGCCCGTAATCCCATACGGCATTTATCCCGCCGTATATTTCACAAGCTCCAAATACAAAACCCCGGCGTTTACATAGCGATATTATCTTTGATAATTTGTCGTTTTCCATAAGTTCTGAGTTAATTAAACCAACATTGTAACCTATTCATTAATAGCTGTCAACGGTATCCATTCGCCCACCGCGTAGATGGGAATTACCGCCTATGCGGTGGGAGATCGGCCGGATAATTAGTCATTTTACTTATAGAAAGCCTGCCGTCGACTTCCTCTATGATGAACACGGTTAATTTATCGGTTCTTGTTTTTACAAAATTACCTATTCTCTCTTTACCCATTACAGATAAGGCAGTCGCGAAAGCATCGGCTTCGGTCGGGTTAGGCGTTATGACGGTTACGCTTTTTGTATTATTTTCTACCGGGTATCCGGTTGCCGGATTTATTATATGAGAATATTCTCTGCCTTCATAAGTAATAGACTGTTCATAATCTCCGGAAGTAGCGATTGCTGTGTCTTTTACTTGGATAGTCTCGAGGATCTGGGATTTTATCTGCGGGTTACGTATACCGATTTTCCATCCTCTCTCATCTTTTAGCCCTAACGCATAGATGTCACCGCCTGCATTTATTAATGCAGAATCTATGCCGGTGTTTTTTAGCGCTTGGACTGCTTCAGCAACCATAAACCCTTTTGCAATACCACCTAAATCAAGCCGGGTATTCTTATCGGTAACAAAAACAGTCTGGTTTTTAGGTTCTACTTTGACGGAGTCCATGGTTGCAGATTTCAGTAACTTTTTAATCTTTTCGTCTCCGGGTATATATCTGGCCGCGTTGTTTTTTATGGCCGTTTTCCATAACCCGAATATCTTTCCGGCTGCCGGATTAAAAGCGCCATTAGTCTCTTTGTAAAGGATGCGTGATATCTCGATTAATTTGATTAATTCGGTACTGACTCTTACAGGTTTAATGCCGGCAGATTGGTTCAGCCTGGAGATATCTGAATCCGGATCGAAGATATTAAAAATTGCCTCCAGTTCCTCCATCTTTGAAAAGACAATTTTTGCGCTTTTTTTGTCGGGTGAGGTTACTTCTACAAAAGTTGCGGCAAACAACCCGGTATCTTTGTATAGCTTTTTTGTATTTTCACAGCCGGAAAACAGGATACCTGACAATACACAAATTATCGCTATGACAGTTTTATGTTTCATACTAAGAACCAAGAACTAATAGCCTTTACCGCGAGTCCATTTCAACAAAGATTTAACATCCTTTGTATTCAGGATGTCGTCTTTTTCTATCCATCCTCTTTGAGCTACATATATACCCAATTGTACGGCTGGCAATTGTTTTACTGCATGAGAATCCGTACCCAGAGCTAATTTAACTCTATTTTCTTTGGCTAATCTGCAGTTGATTTCGTTCAAATCGAGCCTTTGCGGATAAGAGTTGATCTCCAAAGCCGTATTATAGTCGCTGCAAGCTTTCATTATTTGAGTAAAGTCCAGTTCGTAAGGTTCTCTTACTCCGGAAAGTTTGCCTGTAGGATGGCCAATTATATGAACGTACTTATTCTTCACAGCAGAAATTATTCGTTTCGTTAATTGAGCTTTAGTCTGTTTGAACCCTGTGTGTATAGACGCTACAACCATATCAAGCATTTTTAATATCTCGTCTGGATAATCGAGGCTTCCGTCGGAGAGGATATCGACTTCGGTACCGGCTAATAACCGGAAATCTTTAAATTTCCGGTTTACTCTCTTTATATTATCAATCTTATCTATTAATCTTTCTATACTCAATCCATTAGCTACTTTTAAACTCTGGGAATGGTCGCACACAGCTATATACTTATATCCGGCCTTTTTTCCGGCTTCTGCTATTTGATGTAATGTATTAATACCGTCACTGTAATCCGAATGTACATGCAGGTCGCCTTTAATATCGGTTAATCTTACAGGTTCGGACAGCTTATTTTGCAGGCTTAGTTTTAATTCTCCCCGGCCTTCTCGAAGTACCGGCGGGATATATTGCATATTAAAGATTTTAAATACTTCCTTTTCGGTCTTACCGGCAATCTTCTTATTCTTATTAGTTCGAAAAACCCCATATTCGTTGACTTTACAACCATGCCGCAGTGCATATTTTCTGAGGCATATATTAAAGTCTTTAGAACCGGTAAAATATACTAAAGCCGCCCCAAAACTATCGGATTTAACTATTCTTAAGTCTACCGGTATATTTTGTTTCAGCATCACGGAAGTTTTGGTAGGGCCTTTACTCCGGACTTCTGTTATGCCGGTGAGTTTTACAAATTCATCCATAACGGCTTCTGGTTTCGATGAAGCTGCCAGTATATCGATATCTTTGACAGTTTCTTTTCTTCTCCTTACAGACCCGGCAGCCGCGATAAATTTGATATTTTTATTATTTTTTAACTTATTTACGATTTGGTTAGCTGTTTGTATTGCTAAAGACAGCGGGATTTTGCCATAACTACTTTTTACTATATGGATTCCTTTAAGGATATTCCTTTCGGTCTTTTCCTTGATTCCGGCAAGGGCTTTAAGTTTGCCTTGTGCTGCGTTGAGTTCGAGCTGGTCTATATTAGAAACATTAAGTTTGTCGTATATTAACCTTATTGTCTTAGGCCCTAATTCCGGGATTCGCAGCATTTCTACTAATCCATGAGGAATTTCCTTTTTTAGGGCTTCGTAAAATTCAAGGTTACCGGTTTGCAGTAATTCTTTGATTTTAGCCGCAAGGTCTTTTCCTATGCCTGATATTCTGCCCAGCCTGTCGTTAGCAGCCGTTTTGGATAAGCCGGTTGATAAGTTTCGAATCTTGTCTGCAGCTTTTCGGTAGGCACGTATCCGGAAAGGGTTATCATTTTTAAGTTCCAAAAGGCAAGCTATATCCTCAAAAATCTCGGCAATTTGTTGGTTAGTCATATTGTTTTAGAAGTTTAGAGGTTAGAAGTGAGAAGGTAGAGTAAGATCTGATTTTTGGTTTCTGACTTCAGGCCTCTGTTTTCAGGGGTATTTGGCTGTCACCCGGTTGGTAATTCCGCCTCGGGCGGTAAATTCACCGGTTATATTCATCTCCTTTGGCTTTACTGCTTCTGTCAGGTCGTTGAGTATCTTGTTTACCACATGTTCATTAAAGATTTTAACCTGCCTGAATGCGCAGAAGTAGTATTTTAACGACTTCAGTTCAATGCATCTTTTATTCGGCACATAAACTATAGTGATAACCCCGAAATCCGGCAGGCCAGAGTAAGGGCACACAGACGTAAATTCGGCGTATCTATGTTCAATAGATATAGGCCGTTCAGGATATTCATAGGCAAAAGTTTGAAGGATATTTTTTTTTATATCCTCCGGTTTAAAGAAAGTGCCCAGGGTCTCTTTTGCTAAATCTTCTATAGGGTTTGGTTTTCTGTCCTCATATACCATTATTGTTTTCCGGTTAAAATTCGCGTATTCGTTTTATAAGATTCTCCGGTGCGAATGCTTGAGTATATATTTTTTTGCGCCTTGACAGTGATTATAGATTAAAGAAGAATATCGAATATTTTAAGGGTTCAAGAAAGGGTAGTCAAGCGGAGTTTTTTTGAGTCTTTGAATAGAAATTATTTCAGATTTTCTTCGGCATATAAAGTCAATTCTACCATTCGTTCCATTAGTTCATCTGGTGGTAGAGCCATGAAATTATGAAGAATGAGTTCTTTCGCAAATAACCGGCAGATGTAGCGTAATTTTCTCATCTTTTGCTTTCCGGCATATACAAAATCCCGGTGGCCGCTGTTTATGATTATAATATTCCGTTTTTCGTCATAACGCGAACGCCATGTTTGTCCCGGAGCGCTCTCCAGAGTATAAGCCGGTAGTCCTTTTTCGGGCAAAGGGCGGCTTTCGGCCGGTGGTTTTATGAGTGAATCGACTATGGTTATTATACTTTCGGTTTCACAGATAGTGTCTTTTTGGAAGGCCGTAAGTTTTAATTTGCTCAAACCTGGTTCTTGAGGAGCACTGAAAATAACTGTTTCCCCTTGGTTTTTATCAAGCCTGCCGGCTCCTTCAATGATCGACCATGTAAAGAGGAGCTTTTGTTCGATTTGGCGTTTATTGCGGTCAAACCCTACAGCGAGAAATGTTTTACTTTTTCCTACTTCTACAATTGCGGAGCCGGGGCGGATTCGGGCAGAAAACAACGGGCCGGCAAATTCAAAAAAAGTTTTTTGTTTATTTCCTTTTTTAACCTCTTCTTTGCTGCCCGTCAGCATTATTTTGTCTCTATTACCAGGCGATTTTTGATTTTGTCCCTTGTCGTATCTTTTGTTTTTTGCGTATACGTCGAACCAATCATATACTTCCCGCGGTAAATCTTGCATTGCTTCCCGGAAAGCTTTTTGCACTGTGCGAAGTATATTTCTGCTCATTCTCTCTTCTTCGGCTTTGCCTTGTTCAAGCGCTATTGCTGTCAGGCGTTCTTTCAACGGCCTGAGTGTATCACAGAAGGCAGAGAATCTTTCATCCTGAATAACGCCGCTTCTTGTGCCTGGTGTGAGATTTAAGAAAGGTGCATCGATAATACCTTCGAAATAGCCGGTTGTCCAGGGTTCTTCCTGGAAATAGTCTAAAACCGTGATATCAGAAAGTAGCCTGGTACCGGAACGATAGAGGCTTATGTGGTTTTCTATTCTTTTTTGGTTAAGGTATAATTCTACATATACCTCGCCGAAGGGTGTAGTTACCGGAAAAAGGCGGTGTAGAAGTTGTCCGGAATATCGGCGGGGCTCAACGATGAATTCACTGCGGGTGCGCCGGTCTATGATTTTAATGTTTACTCCGGAATTACGGATTCGGTCTCTCAATTCAGATGCCAGATACCGCTGAATCTTTTCTCCATTTAGAGAACGTATACCTGATAGCAGCGGAGAAATTTTCAATTGAGTTCCGGTTAATGGCATAAGGTGTGGACGGGAAATAATCTTGTAGCCCGGTTTACCTTTTTCCATTTCCATTTGGTAAGTTTTATTATCTTTACCCGAGGATATCATTATCAGTTTATGTCCGACCGTCCAGAAGCTAAGCAAGCCGATGCCGAACTCGCCCTGTATGTTGTTCTCTTTTTCTTTTTTTAAGCGCCGTTTCAGTGAATCGCAGATATGGGTGGCTACGTATTTAAAATCAGGTATTCCTTCTTGAGTACAAGGGATACCTTCTCCGTCATCGATAACTTTAAGATACTGTTGTTTTTTTTCTTTGCCTCTGATAATAGTAATATTTTGCGCGTGGGCATCAATACTATTTTCGACGAATTCGGCAATGGCCTTCAGGGGATTATTTTGGGAAAGGGCAATGATAGTAATGGCATTCCAATCGTTGCCTATCCGCAGGCGGCCAGGCCGGCCTTTTTGTTTTTTCTTGTGCTTAATAGTCGACATTTTTTCTTTTATCAAGAAAAGGGGTCAAGTCTGGAACTAACACTTTATTAACTCCTTAAAATAGTTTATCCCTGTAACTTCTTTCTTGGTTTTAAATTTAACTATATGTTCAAAATTCCAGCTGATAATTAAATCTAAATTATTAACCGAAGCCGCGGCGATATGGACAGCGTCGTTTTCGTATTTGGCCGGAAAGACGCCTTCTTCCATGTATTTGTCGGTTAACGTCCTTATTTCAAAAATTACAAGTCAAAGATAAACGCTTCATACTTGCCGCGCCTGATTTCTTCAATCAGTTTCAGCGTTAATTCTTTCTCTTTAGGGTATCTGTCGTCAACCGCGAAATTGATTATTGATGTGCTAAATATATCTTGAATTGTCTCATGACGCCTATATTATAGCGCATAAATTCCCCTTTCCCAAAAGTTTTTCTCACGTTCGCGCGGGTGGTATTTTTCATGCGCTTCTTTTTGCTCAAATAACCAGCCTTTAATTGCGTCAATAAAAAAGGTCGCTGTCCCCTTTTTCCTTTTTATTATTTTTCTTTTTTTATTCAAGTTGACCATGTTCTTTCAATTTTTCCAGACGGGATCTAATACCACCCGGTTGTCTTTCCAGCATATGAGCAAGTTCTTTGGTGGTCTTACCAGATTGGCAATGTCGAATTAACGTTTCCTCTTCCTCGACAGTCCATTTTCTATATGCAGAAGGATGGGTTTGCCTGATTTTTTCTACGGAATAAGACTTGTTTTTGTGTTTGATTCCCAATGAATCCAGAAAATCTCTTTGCTTTTTAACTTGTTCTTTGGAAGATAGCGTCTCTAATTCTTTAGCTGTCTGCTCGGATAAATTCTGTAATTGCCGGTTAAGCTCTAAGGCTTCTCTGTTAACTTGAAGAGACATATCATTAAATCCCTTTAAATACATTCCTGAGAGGGAACGCAGCCGAGAAAGTGCCACATAACCCATGCCAGGTTCAAAAGATTTAGAAAGGTCAATCTCAGCAGTGTCTAAACTCATTCCCTGACTCTTGTGTACAGTAATTGCCCAAGCTAATCGTAAAGGAAGCTGAGTAATCTCTGCTTTGACTTCTCCCTCTTCTTCGATTTTCCACTGTTCTGCAGTTGCTATAATGCGCCTTCCATCCGTAGTCTTTACTATTGGCTTCCCGTTTTTAAAATCAACCACTTTACCCAGAGTGCCGTTAACATATCCTTTATTAAAATTATTCTTGACGAACAAAACAGGAGCGCCTTTTTTGAGAATTAACTCTTCTGGAGCTAAACAACCCTGTTTTAAGGCATTGACCAGTGGTTTAGGGCCTGTACCTTGAGTAATAAAACGATGCGGCTTAGTTTGAATTTTGGCAAGTTCCCGATTATTTACTGTTTCAACATCCACATTATGGGTATAAAGTTTAGTTGGTTTTATATTGCCGTCAACATTTCCTTTGCGCCGTTTTTGGAGCAATT
>CAZBZJ010000040.1:0-8500 GCA_964496355.1 uncultured Planctomycetia bacterium
TTCTTACCGGCGGGTATTAGTTTATTTCTATATCGCCGGCTTATCCCATTTTATTACCACAATCTTCTGGGTAGGTTTTGTAACGAGACTGGGGTGTATTTTTCTCATCCTTTATATGGCACTATACTGGCTGGTGTTCGGAGCAGTATGTAAAAAGTTTCTGAAAACCGGTTTTAGTTTTATGTCTCTTTCTTTTATCTGGGTGATTTTAGAATGGATACGGACGGCCTTTGGCGGTTTTGGGTGGGTTTTATTTGGATACTCACAATATCAGAATGTTTATCTTATTCAAGCGGCTGATATTTTCGGTGTATGGATAGTATCCTTTCTAATTATTAGCAGTAATATCGTTATTTTTAAAATTGTTAAAAAAAGAAACAAAACAGAACTGATAAAAGCCGCAGTTTTTATCAGTTTATTATCTTCGGCTTATGCTTACGGATATCTTTCTTTAAAAACCGGTTATCTTACCGATAGAGATAAAGTTGAAGTAAGTATTATACAGCCTAATATTGAGCAGTATATGAAATGGGATCCATATTATTATGAATATATCAAAAACAAACTGGTTAAATTAGGGAGAAAGGCGCCTGAAGGGAGCCTGGTGATATTCCCGGAAGCCAGCTGGCCGCGGGCTTTAACTCATAAAAACGAACCTAGCTTTAAGGAGTTTACTAAGCAAATACACAGGGATTTTTTAATAGGGGCGGTAATAAGACAAGGCTCAAAATTCTATAATACTAGTATATTATCTAAGAAGGATTCCGGTAAACTAAAGGTTTATAGGAAAATAAAATTAGTCCCTTTTGGCGAGTATGTGCCTTTTCGTAAATACCTTCCTTTTATCAGCGTTATTAATCAACTCAATGATATTAGTAGAGGCACCGAATATACCTTATTTAATTACCACCAGGCTAAAATTGCTAATTTGATCTGTTTCGAAGATATATTTGCCGGATTGGTAGCGGGTTTTGTAGAAGAAGGGGCCAATATATTAGTTAATATTACTAACGATGCCTGGTTTAAAGGCAACCCTCAGAGCAGGCAACATTTACAGGTAGCTGTATTTAGGGCTGTGGAATCGAGGAAGTCTTTAGTAAGGGTTGCTAATACCGGTATCAGTTGTATAATCCTGCCTACTGGCAAAATATTAAATAAGTTAACAAGAGGGAATAAAGAAGTGTTTATTGAAGGTGCTTTATTCAGTAAAGTACCGCTGGTTGACGGTAAATCTTTTTACGTAAAAAACGGAAATTTCTTTGTATTTATAGGGATATTTTATATAATTAGTGAATCGATAGTAATTCTTATACGCAGGCGTAAACGTAAACGATGAAAGATAAAGAAAAGAAAAAAATTCTAAGGAGAAAAGCCGGGTGGGTTTTTATGCGGTCGGCGTTTTTCTTGATTAAGTTTTTACCTTTTAAGGTAATATTATTATTGGGCAGGTTATCCGGCAAACTGGGGTATCGGCTGTCTGCCAGGCATAGAAAAATAACTTTGGACAGCCTTAAAATAGCTTTTGATGGACAAAAACAAGCTGAAGAGAGAGAACGGCTAGCAAAGAATAGTTTTATTTTTATGGGACAGACCAGCTGGGAATTACTTTATCTTTTGCGCAAGCCCGAAGCGGTCAACCAAAGAGTAGATATCGTAGGTTTGGATAATCTAAAAGCCGCTTTAGATAAAGGTAAAGGAGTGATAGGCCTTACAGCCCATTTAGGCAATTTTCCTTTGCTGTGTTTAAGGCTGCGCCGTGAAGGGTTTCCGGTTAACGTTATGGCGCGTCCGATGCGGGATGAAAAAGCAGGGGATTTTGTGCAAAGGCTACGCACACAAGCAGGAATAAAGACTGTTTTGTCGTATCCCCGAAAACGGGCTGTATTCGATTCTTTAAAAGTATTAAATGATAACGAGATCCTTGTGATACAGATGGATCAGAATTTCGGCACCGGAGGGGTCTGGGTTAAATTCTTTAATAGATTAGCTGCAACTCCTGTGGGGCCAGTGATTATGGCCTTACGGGCTAACGCTGCTGTAGTCCCTATGTTTATAGTCAACAAAAAAGAGGGGTTCCATACTATATTTATTCAACCGGAAATCAGTTTAGTAAAAAGAGAAGATAAAGATGAAACCGTGCTTTTAAATACTATAAAAATAACCAATCTGATAGAAGGCTGGGTAAGAAAATATCCTCATTTGTGGAGTTGGGTTCATAGAAGGTGGAAATCCCGGCCAAATAAAAAAACCTGCGAATTAAAATTTAAAGTTCAAAAAGATTGATTTTTTGGTATAATCTAGTATTGGAAAAATAGGGTAAGACGGGTTTAAGGTTAGATAATTTTAAGAAGAGGAGGTGTGATATGGCAGAAGAGGCAAAACAGGCTGAACAACAGCAGCAGCCGCAAGAGAAAAAATCCGGCGCAGAGGTATTTAAAAAAATACTCAAAGTCATAGTCGGCATTATTTTGATTCTGGGAGGCGCTTTTCTCTGTTGGCATTGGTGGCATCACCTGAGAGATTTAATAAAAGGTGCAATTGGGCCGTTCTTGATTTTAGTCGGATTAATCACTGTAGCGATTGCAAGAGATTAATTGAACCGCTAAAGTATAGAGACGGAGAATATCTTTATACTCTGAAAAAGGGTCAGGTTTGCTCGTTTGGCTACAAAGATTAAAACTCTATCGATAACCGTATTTAAGGTGGTTAGCGCTTTTTCTGTTAGCGCTAACCACTTCTTTTTATATCAAATCCTGAAATGAAATTTGGTTTAGCTTTAGGCGGCGGCGGAGCTCGCGGCTTTGCGCATATAGGGGTGCTGGAAGTATTAGAAAAAGAGAAGGTTCCGATAGATTTCGTTTCGGGAACTTCAATGGGAGCGGTTGTCGGTGCTTTATATGCAAAAGATAAAGATTTGAACTATGTCAAAGAAAAAATCTATTCATCGATAGAGAAAAAGGTATTAAAAGATTTAGAAGAAGAATACGCCCGGTTAGAAGATAAAACTACGATAACCAACCCAAAATTAAAAAAAGCTTTACTTTTTGTGCACGAATTAGTTTTTTGGAACGCGCGGGTAATAGAGAGATGTTTAGTAGACCTTCAGCCTTTCGAATCTTTATTTCAGGAATTATTTGGTAAGGCCCGGTTTTCTGTCTGCAAAATACCTTTTCTTTGTGTGGCTACGGATTTAGTCAGCCGTCAGGTGGTTTATTTGCAGGATGGATTGATCTCCGAGGCTCTTACAGCGACTATAGCCTTACCTGGTATATTTCCGCCTATAAAATATGATAAAAAGTTTTTGATTGATGGCGGAGTGTTAGAGAGTATTCCATCGGAGGCTTTAAAACAAGAAGGTATGGATTTTATTACAGCAATAAGCCTGGAGAAAAAGAGAAAAAGTAGCCGTTTGAAGACCAGTATGGACATTATTATGGCTACTAACGAGATCCGGCATAAAAAGTTGGTAGAATATAATCTAGCTTGCGCAGATTTTGTATTTGAACCCGATACTGCTGCATATGGGTGGGCGGATTTCTCTAAAATAGATGAGATTATTGATAAAGGCAGAAAAGAAGCTGAGTCCAAGATATCTTTGTTAAAGAATAAGTTAAAACGAAAACGGTTCTGGCCTTTTTCCTGGATTAAAAGATGATTAAAAACCGGATAGAAAAGATTTTTAAGATAGGGCAGAACAATAATATGCTTCTGGGCCTGCTTTGATAATCGTAGGGCTTCCTATGGTAGGAGCGGTTGCAGGGATTAATTTTTCCGGTTTAACCGGGATTATTCCATCTTTTGGGGTTGTCATCCTTACTTGTTTTACGTATAATCTAGGGGTAGGTATTACTGCAGGATTCGTTTTATATGTTTTTCTAAAATTAATATCCGGTAAGACAAGAGATTTAACCGCAGGGTTGTTTTTTTAGGCATATTATCTCTGTTATTTTTTATATTTTATCCGTATCATTAAAAGGCATCCTTTAACGGATAAAAAAGAGGATGTCTTGACTGCAGTGATTAGGGCAGATTACAGTGATTGATTAATCTTTGTAATCTTTTAAATAATCTTTGAAATCAGCCCTGAGCGAAGCCGAAGGGCTGATGATTATACCAGGAGGTTAAAAAATGCGGATAATTTCTTTAACAACAAAATATAGTTTCGCCCAGGTTCTAAAAGATGTTTTGGGTATAAGCCTGTTTGTGGTTCTTTTAGGTATAAGTTCCAGAATCAGATTTTATCTTCCTTATTCTCCGGTTCCTATCACCTTTCAGACTTTAGCCGTTTTCCTTAGTGTGGTTTTTTTAAAAGGCAAAGCTTTGTATTCACAAATATTGTATATTCTTCTGGGTTTATCGGGGTTGCCTTTATTTTCTGCAGGAGCCGGGGTATTTTATCTTGCCGGGCCTACCGGCGGATATATATTAGGTTTCTTGTTGGCTGCATTGTTTTTAATAAAGGTCTTATTCATAAAACGAAATATTTTCTGGTATCTTTTATGTTTTGTGTCTGCAGATATCCTGATACTTTTCACAGGCTCTATTTGGATGAATATATTTTTGAACATATCACTTAGCAATGCTTTGCTTATAGGGTTTATGCCGTTTGTTTACGGAGACGCATTAAAAGTAGTACTTGCAGTTTTGGTGGCTAGATTGGTCAGTTATAGAAAGGCAGATTAATTTCTAATTGATCTAATTGACCTAATGTCTAATCAATATCCAAATACCCAATGTCCTAATGATAAAGACTTTTATCTAGAAACAGCTTTAGACATTTATCCTTTTGGGAATTGGAATTTGATTAGGTCAATTAGAAATTAGTCATTAGTCATTTAATTAGGGGTGTTAGAAGATGATTAAGAGGTGGTTTATAGCAGGCCTGGCGGTAATAGTACCGATTGTAATAACTATTTTTGTCATTGTCCAGTTATTTCAATTCGCTGACGGGATACTGGGAAAATATATAAACCGGTATATATATCTTTATTTCGGATATGAAATCCCCGGATTAGGGATAATTTTTTCGGTCCTTATTATACTCCTGGTGGGTGCTATCGCTTCGTTTGCTAAATTTAGATTTTTTAAGCATATCGAGAATATATTTCTGAAGAATCCATTAGTAGGCAAGATTTATAATCCGGTTAAACGGATTGTAGCCTTTCTGTTTACCCAGGAGAAGGCTATGTTCAGAAGGGCGGTCTTAATAGAATATCCCAGAAAAGGAGTTTATTCTATCGGATTCGTAACTAATAAAAGTTCCGAAAAGATAAGAAATAAATTAGATAAAGAGATGGTAAATGTATTCATATCATCTTCTCCTTCGCCTCTTACGGGGTTTACTTTAATTGTCCCGAAAGATGAGGTTATATTCTTAGATATTTCCGTAGAAGAAGCCAGCCGGATAATTGTTTCCGGAGGTATGGTTAATCCCGAGGATATAGTTCAAAAAACTTTTGTAACGAAAGATAATAATATATCTAAAAATGGCTAGATATAAGTTAGACAATAAAGGCGTATTTACCATAAAAAGCTATAATAAGGCCAAGAGCTTTTCTAGTTTCTTGCCGTCTATATCCGGCCGGCAGGGTATGCCTCTCTGGTGTTTTTATGTAAACCGCGGCCAGGGTATATCAAGTTTCGGCATAAAAGACAAAGACCATGCTATTTTAGAGTTCTTTGCGGCTAATAAAGCCTACGCGCAAGTTTTCAATACAGGATTTCGAACTTTTCTAAAAGTCAACCGGTCTTATTACGAACCGTTTTCTGCTTTTTATGACCTTTCAAAGATACAGCAGACGATGCGTATAGATTCTTCTTATTTTGAAATAGAAGAAGTTAATAAGAAGTCAGGATTATCTGTGGTAGTGACTTATTTTACTCTTCCCGGTGAAAAGTTCGCCGGTTTAGTAAGAAAAGTAAGTATCAAAAACTTATCTCGTAAAACCAAAACCCTGTCGCTAATCGATGGTTTGCCGCAGATTATACCGTTTGGAGTAAAGCAGATACTCTTAAAAGATATGTCCCGGACGCTTGAAGCCTGGATGCATTCTTTTATAAAGAAAGATGTTGCTTTTTTCAAACTGGCAGTTTCTCCGGAAGATGCAGCGCACACTAAACATATAGAAGGCCTGAATTTTTATTTGTCTTTCGAAGACAAAAGGGGTGAGCCGGGATTTTTCAGCTATATATTAGATAAAGACTGCGTATTCGAAGATGATAGTTCTCTTTCGGCTGCCTCCAAATTCTCCGGCCGTAACTTTACATTGCCTGAATCCCAGATTTTTGCAGGTAAAACTCCTTCCGCGTTCAGTTATTTTAAGAGAAAGATCAGGCCGGGTATATCAATAGATTTTTTTAGTATCATAGGTTCTGTGAATGAGGAAAGAGATATAACCAGCCTGGCTAAAAAGATAAACCGGAAATATATAGAAAGAAAGTTCCACGAGAATATCGATATAATAGACAGAATAAAACACAAGTCGTTTATCAAAACATCTTCGCCGGAACTGGATTCATACGTACAGCAGTCTTATTTAGATAATGTACTAAGGGGAGGGTTTCCAGAAGAGTTTGCAGCCGCAGGTTCGTCAGGTGTTAAATACCTATATTCGCGTAAACACGGCGATTTAGAACGCGATTATAACAGCTTTAAGTTTGAACATAACTTTTATTCTTCAGGCGAGGGTAATTACCGGGATATAAATCAGAACCGGCGCTGTGATAATTACTTCAGCCCTTCTCTGGGCCGGCAGAATATCCGCCTGTTCTATAACCTTCAGCGGGCAGATTCTTATAACCCTTTAAGGGTTAAGCCGCTTTTATATTATTTTGACGATAAAAAAGAATGTAAGGCTGCATTTAAAGGTATTTTACCGGAAGAGCAGATAGAGGAAAACAGGGGGTTATTAACCAAAGGGTTTTCAATCAATGAATTAATAGATATATTGAGCATGTATAAGTGCTCTTTACAGAAAATCGATAAGGCGGTATCCATAGTTGTTTCTAAGGCTAAAAAAAACGAACGGGCTTCTTTTGGCGACGGGTTCTGGATAGACCACTGGACTTATAATTTAGATCTAGTCGAAACCTACATATCCATATATCCGGATTCAGAATACCGGCTTTTGTTCGGAGATGAATATTATTTCTATGATGATGCGATTAAAGTTTCATCCCGTAATAAACGAATAGCCTCCAAAGACGGCAGGGTTTTTCAGACAAACTTTTTCCAGTTTGATAAGAACAAGAATTCGTTGATTAAGTCCCGCGGTGCTTTAGTTAACAGGGCGAGATTGAAAGGTACTGACAAGGTTCTTTATGTGAATCTTTTGGTTAAGATGCTCGCAACGGTCATAAATAAAGTTTCTTGCTTAGACCCGTTCGGTTTAGGCATAGAGATGGAAGCGGGTAAACCCGGCTGGTGTGATGCATTAAACGGCTTGCCGGCACTTTTCGGTTCGTCGATAGCTGAAACGTTCGAATTAAAAAGGTTATGCGGATTTCTGATAGATAAGCTTGATAAATATAGTGATGAAAAAATCACGCTAGTTTCGGAGATCGATGATTTTGTGAGCGGTTTAGATAAGGCATTAGATAATGATATTAATGAAAAAGACGATTTATATTTCTGGCGGGAATCTAATACCTTAAAAGAAATATACAGGGAGAAAACCTTTTCTGGATTTAGCCCGAAGTTTAAAGAGATTACGGCCGGACAGTTGAAGGATTTCATAATAAAAGTCATCGAAAAGCTTGAACGGGGTTTAAAAAATATAGGGCCGGCTAAAAATATACCTACATATTTCATAAATGAAATTACCGATTTTAAGAGGGATTCCGAAGGAAATATAGAACCCTTAGCTTTCAAACAGAGGCAATTGCCGTTGTTTTTAGAGGGAACAGCCAGGGCTTTTAAAGTCCTGGATAAAGAAACGGCAGACACCGCGCATGCATCTGTAAAACGGAGCCAGCTTTATGATAAGAAGGTTAATATGTATAAGATAAACGCGCCATTAAAGGGGCAGCCTCTGGAAATAGGAAGAATCAGGATTTTTATGCCGGGCTGGCTTGAAAATGAGTCTATATGGCTGCATATGGAGTATAAATATCTGTTAGAACTTTTAAAGAAAGGTTTATATAACGAATTTTACCGGCAATTTTATAAAAGCGCTGTATGTTTTCAGGACCCCGGAATTTATGGGAGAAGTATAACAGAAAACTCCTCTTTTATAGCCAGTTCAGCCTATCTGGATGCTGATAAACACGGCCAGGGATTTGTGGCAAGGTTATCGGGGTCGACGGCAGAATTAGTGAATATGTTTATCCTTATGACTGCCGGGAAAAATCCTTTTTATATCGAAGACGGCAGGTTGTTTTTAAAGTTTACGCCGGCCTTACATAAGGATTTGTTTACCAAAACAAAGTCTTCTATAGCCTTTTTTTTAGACGGACAGAAGAAGAATATCTCTATACCGGAAGATTCGTTAGGGTTTGTCTT
>CAZBZJ010000041.1:0-8060 GCA_964496355.1 uncultured Planctomycetia bacterium
CTCTTATAACTTAAGCTCATACCCATCGAAAGGATATTAAAATCCGGTAAATCGGTAAATTGAGCCTTTACCTCATCAAATAACTGTTTTGTCTTGGTAAAGTACGGCCTTATCTGTTCAGGGTTATCTAAGAAAGGGCCCATAGTCATAAGGCCTTGTATTGATATGTGCTTATAGCCCTTAATTTTATTGATGAACGCTGTCAGGTTGCCGGGTAATATCCCTGTCTTTTGAGGTTCTCCGGCTGAATTTATCTCGATAAGTACGGGCATAATACGGCCGATCTTTTCAGATTCTCTATCAATTAGCCCGGCTAACTTCTCAGAATCGAGGGATTGGATCATATCAAAGAGTTTAACGGCTTTTTTTGCCTTATTCTTCTGTAGGTGGCCTATCATATGAAGCTGAGCTGGGTTGCAGATATCTTTTACAGCTTCAGCTTCCTGGATGTAGTTTTCTCCGATTATCTCGATACCGGCATTTAATGCTTCTCTTACCTGGCCGGTTGTCCGGTTCTTGGCCGCAGCTACCAGCCTTACGGTATCGGGCATATCAGCCATAATCTTCTTGATGTTCTCGGATATCATTTCTTCTTTCTCTCCTTGAGTTCGTAGAACAATTTATTACTGTGTTTGGTTGATTTTAAAACCCCCTGTTCTAAGAGTATTGCCAGGATTTTAGATAAGAGGTTACGGTTACAGCCTAATCCGGCTGATAAATCATCTATAGTTGCCGGCCTCCTGCTTAGAAATCGTATTACCGGCTTTCTTGTTTCCCGGTTCAGGCTGCTTTGCCTTGACGCGGTTAGCGGAGATACAGTCTCGGTATCCTTACCGATAATCTCGCGAAACTTCTTAATCCTGTTTTTTGCAGGCGGTTTGGCCTTCATAATCGACGGCCTTACCGGCAGGTTTAGTTGCACCCGGCCGGGAGAGATTTTCTCGATTATCTTCTTGAATTCTCTGGCCTGTGCCGGGCTGTCGTTAACTCCGTTTATCAACATAATCTCCAGCCAGATTTTACCCTTAAACTCTCGTCTTAAACCTACGAGCCCTTTGATTATGTTTGACAGGGTAATACCTTCTACCGGACGGTTAATCTTCTTAAACCCGGCTGTATCAGGAGCGTCTAAAGAAGGTATGATAAGGTCGGCATCGAGAAGTTCTTTGCGTACGGATTCGCGGTACAGGAGTGATGAGTTAGTAATTACGCATACCGGATACTTGTTCTTAGTCACCTTCTTTATCGTCTTTATTATCTTATCCAGGCCTTTATGCAGGGTGGGTTCGCCTGAGCCGGATATGGTAATATAGTCTATCCCGGGTTCAGATTTTAATATCCGGCTTAGCTCTCTTTTAAACCGGGGTAGATCTATATACCACTTGCGCCTGAGTGTTTTATTGCTGGTCCGGCCTATCTGACAATATATACAGTCAAAAGAGCATACTTTTCTTGGCGTAAGGTCTACCCCCAAGGATAATCCTAATCTGCGTGATGGGACTGGCCCATAGAAATACTTCATTATTTATTTATTATCTGTTTATTAACCGAATATTTTTTGCCCTTCATGGTCAGCTTCTTATCGGAGCGGTCGTCGATCTTTATCGTGGTAACTACACGCTTGATTTCCTGGCTAAATATTGAACGGTGCATTTTTTCAGCAATACCCAAAAGCCGTTTTACCGAGGTTGACTGTATTATGGTTCCCATAGAAGTCAGTTCGTATTCGATATCCGATTCATTCTTTAAAATAGTAAGGCACCCCGCTACATATTTACTCACTGAAGGACTTTTTGTCCCTAGGGGCACTACGCTTATTTCCATAACCGGCATAATTGCCTCCTTTTAAAACGACGTTTATTAAGAATCCTTAATCGCTCTGATTACCATAAATCCGCAATCGTCACACTGAGGCCGGGGTTGTTCTATATCGGTCATCTCTTCGGGTAAAGCAGATAATGTATATACATAGCTTATTTCTGCAAAGCCTGCTCTTGTTAAGATTTCTGATGCCTGGTTGAGTGATAAAAAATTAGCCTCTTGATAAAATTTACTCTTCTTTTCCTTATAAGCCTTAGCCAGCGTGCTTTCTCGGTTTATAATGCCCAGTATAACAGAGCCGTTTTCTTTTAAAACCCGGTATGACTCATTTACAGCTTTAACCGGCTTGCTGATAAATGAAAGGCTGGTAATAATAGTTACAAAATCGAATGAATCGTTATTAAACGGTAAGTTTTCCGCTTCTGCTTTGCATACTTTCAGGCCGCGCCGGGCGGCTTTTTTCAGCATATTTATTGATCTGTCTATGCCGAACTCGATTCTTAGCTTTTGTGTAAATAATCCTGTGCCGGTGCCTATATCTAACCCTGTTCCTTTGCCGGGCAAGAAATGATTTACCGCCAGTACTTCCGACAGAAAGGCTGCCTGGTTTTCATCATACCAGGTGTCGTATCTTTGCCAGTATTTATCAAAGATGTTATCCATGTAATCGTTCTAAGGTTAAATACCTATATATTGGCCCACCAGCCGTCGTAGAACTGTTTTAAATGGCGGTAGAATTCTATATCTACGGAGTTTCTTAAGACCGAGTCTTTTTTAAAAGAGAACTTGTAGTTTGTGCAGTAGGTCAATATGATATCTTTAGCTTCGTTTATCTCTTTTACCTTCTTTTCACACTCCGATTTATCCGGTAATTTACATGCGTCGGGGTGGTACTTCTTGACCAGCTCCCGGTAGATATCTTTTATCTCGTTGAGGCTGGCGTATTCAGAGAGCCCCAGAGTTTTACGAGCCCGGTTTACCTTTTCGAATTTATTGTTTTCTTCCATCGGTTTTATTTATCTGTTTTTACCCCGTTAGAGAACAGGGTTCTCTAACGGGGTTTACTTAGACTTTACTGTTACTTGCGGTGTAATTTCTATTTCGGCCTTTATTGAGTTGGATATAAGGCATCTTTTTTTAGCTTTTTCCATGAGCTGAAGTATCTTTTCTTTGTCTTGCGGTGAATCAACCGTAATATTTGGTTTAACGGAGATTTTAGAAAAAGCTAAACCTTTGCCGGTGACTTCGATTATCGATTCAATCCGGCTTTGGTATTCTTTAACTTCCAGATTAGATCTATCGGCTGCAGCCTTAAATGTCATCATTATACAGGAGTTTACAGAAGCCAGGAACAGGTCTTCCGGGGTCCATTGTTCACCCGAACCGCCGAATTCTCCGGGTACGGTGATTGAAATAACCGGTTTACCGTCAGCTATGATGTTTGCTTGTTTGTTTTGTTCGTACCAGGCAGAACTGACTACAGGTATTTTTATATCCATATTAACCTAAAGGACAGGTTCCGGTAGGACAGGAACCGCTGTTACTTTGTCCTTTGCCCCGGACGCTGAATGAGCCGAAAGTTTTTGATACCTTTGTGCTTTTACATTCCGGGCATACCTGCCGTTTATTCTGGTTTAAACCTTTAACAAGGATCTCAAAGGTGTGTTTACAATCGTTGCATCGGTAACTGTATATCGGCATAGCTTCTCTCCTTTACAGCCTAACTTATATGAGGCTGTAACTTCTTTTCCAGATCAGGCTTGGATAAGGCTCCTACTACCTGATCTTGAATCTTTCCGTCTTTAAATATAGTTAAAGTAGGAATACTCATTACCCCGTATTGAGAAGCTGTTTTAGGCGCTTCTTCAACGTTTACTTTACAGACTTTTAGCCTTCCTTCGTATTCCTGAGATATCTGGTCGACTGCAGGCGCTATCATTTTACAGGCGCCGCACCATTCTGCCCAGAAATCCGCAAGTACTGGTTTATCGGAGTTTAATACTTCTTCCTGGAAGTTTGCATCTGTCACATTCACCGCCATAAAAACCTCCTTTGGTTTGACTGATTTTTAATATAATTTTTCATATTTACCCTTATCCACCTTCTTTAATTTATGAAACCCTTTAGCTTTTGCTCTCGAATCGAAGTTGCCGGCGGATTCCGGCATCGAAAAAGTTGATAATACTTTTTTTACAGGAGCATTGCATTTTGGGCATTTTGTCAATGGCTTATCTTTTATGTGCTGTAATGCCTCAAAACCGGTGCTACAATATTTGCAGCTATTATTTTCCCTTTTAGCCCTGTATGAATAAAGCGGCATAGCGCTTCTACTTTATCAAATTCAGTCCGTTTGTTCAACGGGTTTTATAGGATTTTTTCGATTCTCTTCCAGATGTTTTTTATTATTTGTGTTGTTCGGGATTCAGTATATTCAAGAAGCGACATCTTTTTTATTTGAGCCCGGGTGATTTCATTGTCATAGGGTATAGAGCCTAAAACAGGCACTTCTCTTTTAGCCGAGGTTCCTTTTATCTTTAAAATTTGATTTTTATTTAAATCGGATTTATTTATTATGATACCGGATTTTATGCCGAAATGTTTAGTCACGTCTAATATACGGTTTAAGTCGTGAATACCGGAGACCGTCGGCTCGGTAACAATTACGGCGAAATCAGCGCCTGTTAGAGAAGCTATTACCGGGCATCCGGTTCCCGGTGACCCATCGATTATAGCACGGGGTAGATTTTTTTCCGACGCAACCAGAGCTTCTTTATTTTTTACTAAGGTTACCAGCCTTCCGGAATTTTCTTCAGCTATACCCAATTTTGCGTGTGTCATCGGCCCTAAACGTGTTTGCGAGATAAACCATTCGCCGTTTATTGCCGGTTTACTGATGATAGCGTTATTCGGGCAGACTAAAGTACATACCCCGCATCCTTGACATGCTACCGGATCGATATAAAATTGCTTATGGTTTTTTTGTGTAATCTCTTCAATGGCGTTGAATCTGCACTCCTGTTTACATCTGCCGCATTGTATGCATTTTTCCTGGTCGATCTTTACACTGAATCCGCCGGTAAAAGCCCCCCTTTGCATAATATTAGGGTTAAGGATAAGGTGTAAATCCGCAGCATCTACATCACAATCGGAAATGACTTTATTTTTAGCTAATTTAGCAAAACAAGCGGTTAAAGAAGTCTTCCCTGTTCCGCCTTTACCGCTTATAACAACTAATTCTTTAGGTTTCTTAGCGTGCAATTCGGTTTGCCGTGGAGCCCTTTCGGCTTCAATTTTTATATTTTCCGGTTTGTCTTGGCGGCCGGATAATGCCGGTATTGGTTTTGGGTTCTTAGCCCTTTCGATTATCTTCAAGGCCATTCTTTCAAAAAGAGAGCGGTATTCCGGCAGCTTTTCGGTTACCAGGCCTCCGTCGGAATAAATTTCCGCGATTTTACGTATGTCTGGTATTTCTCCTATAATTTCTAATTTTTGTTCATTGCAATAATTCTTTAAACCGGCATCATTATATTCTGCCCGGTTGACTAAAACAGCCGGTTCTTTATTAATCCTCCTGGCCATATCAACCGCCAGTTTCAAATCATTGATTCCAAAAGGAGTAGGGTCGGTTACCAACACACATAAATCAGCGTCTTTAATTGTTTCGACTACCGGACATGCGGTTCCGGGAGCCGAATCCAGTATGTTTATTCCTTCATTAGCATATTTTTTGACTTCGGGGATTAATCTTGGCGACATCCCGCCTTCGGCTGTTTCTAATAATGCATAATGGATATCTATATTTTTGTAATTTCCATGTTTGACAGTACCTATTTTTCTTTCTTTTTCTATAATCGCGTTTGTTGGGCATACGATTTTACAGGCGCCGCAGACATGGCATAATTCTTTAAAGATTAAGACTTTATTCTTAACAACAGCGATCGCGTTATAGTTGCAATTCTCGGCACATTTCGAACAATGGATACATTTCGTTTCATCAACCTCCGCAGGAGCTAAAAGATTGGCGTCTTCTTCTGTTGTCTTGCCTGGTTTTAAAAAAAGGTGCCCGTTAGGCGCTTCGACGTCACAGTCTAAGTAGGTTACCGGCATATCTGTATTGGCAAGAGCCGCAGCAAGATTAGTCGCGATGAAAGTCTTGCCGGTTCCTCCTTTTCCGCTGGATATAGCAATATTTAAATTCATTTGCGTTCTACCTTAATATAGTAACATTTTTAGGTTCGCGAAGTCCCTCTTAAGTACGGTTATCATATTAGCGTTATATGTTGCAACAGCCGGATGGTATAAAGGAACAATCTTCAGGTTATCGAATAGGCTATCGTCGTTGAATATCTTGCCGTGGATTTTGCTTATTCCGGGTGCGTTACCGGACAGATTGAATTTTTTCAGCATATAAGCAGTAGCAAAATTTCCCAAACAGCCGATAACTCTTGGCCTTATCAATTTTATCTGCTGGTCTAAATATGGTGTACAGGCCTTTATTTCATCTTCTCTGGGATTACGGTTTCCGGGAGGCCGGCATTTAAGGATATTAGTTATATAAATATATCTGCGGTTGAATCCGGCAGATTTCAGGATTTCGTCCAGGACGTTTCCGGCTTTTCCGCAAAAAGGCGTACCTGCAAGATCCTCATTCGCGCCCGGAGCTTCGCCGGCAAGCATTAATGTTGATTTATGATTTCCTGCTCCGCAGACGGTATTTTTACGGGTTTTGTGTAAGGTGCATTTTTTGCAATTGGCTATCTGAGAAGTCAAATTGTCTAAACTATCCATTTTGTATTCTTTCAACAAGCTCGCCGATTTGTTTTGCAAAATAAGTTTTTAGTATCCTTCTGCTGTTACCGGTAACTTTATCAAGTTCCGGGTCGAAATCAACAGTCTTTATTACCGGAATATCCAAAACTGAAGATAAAGATACAGTATCTGTATTCATATTCTCAACTATTCCGGTGATCTTTGCTCTTTGGTCCTGCAAAAGGCCTATTAGTTTTTTTACTGCTTCTTGTGCTAATTTAGACGGAGTTGTTACTAAAAGGAATCTTATGTCTTTGATTATCCTTAACATATCCAGAGTTGCGTCTCCTAATCCCGGAGGCATATCAATAATCAAAAAATCCAAATCTTTCCATTGTGTTATCGTAAGTAATTCGATGATGGCGTTGGAAACATCTTCGCCTCTTAAAGGAGCCGGATTATCTTTGGTATAGCAGGCTATAGACATAAACTTGAGGCCGTCTTTTTCAGGCGGAATTATTCCTTTTTCTTCTTTGGGAAAGCCCGTATCAATACCTAATATTATGTGCCCTGAGGGCCCATAAAAATCTAAATCAAACAACCCGGTTTTATGCCCTTTTTTTGCCAGGGTTAACGCTAAAACCGAAGCTATACTGCTTTTACCTATACCGCCTTTGCATCCGGCAACAGCTATAATATTTTTTATCCCGGCTAATCTTTCGGATATTGTTTCTAATCTTGGATCCATCATGGTATTTACGTTTTGGCAGTTTTGTTCTTATTTAGCTCTTAGCCGTAAATCCGGATACCAAGAACCAAGAACCAAGAAATATGAACTAAAAACTATGAACTATGAACCAATCATTCTCCTTCTATGCTATCTATCCACACACCCCGCCCTGTAATAATTTCGAAATCCGGGCTGTTACATTTTGGGCAACGAATATACAAGTGTGATAAATCCGGTATAAAGTGTACTGATTCTGATTCGTTGTAGTTAAGGTTATTTATATTATCTTTTGCCTGCCATAAAGAACCGCATTTACGGCATTTTAAAGAAGCGGGTTCCTGTTCGATTTCGAAATCAGCAGACTTCATAAATTCGGAGTAACGTTTATCTTTGGTTATATCCTCCAGAGCGCCTTTGAATACACCGGAGTCGATTTGCTGGAGTTGTCCCAGTATAATCTTTACCCGGTTAACCTTACGCAGCTTTTCCTTTTTAGATACATTTTGCGCGGTTACAATTATAGATTGAGCCAGAGCCCACTCATGCATAATTATACACCTTTAAGTTTGAATTCAGCCTCTTACCATCTGGCTGTTGCATTTCGGGCACTTCATAGAAACGCAAGGAGTACCTGGCTGATGAGGTGTTGTTTGGCCGCATTGCGGACACTGACAAATCCCGCCTGGGCCTATTCCTGGCCTGCCGGCGCTGTCTTGACTTCTGCCAAACCCGCGGCCTGTTCGCTGTCCCTGTCCGAATG
>CAZBZJ010000041.1:8070-8427 GCA_964496355.1 uncultured Planctomycetia bacterium
TCCAGTTTGCGGCCTGTGTCCGAAAGGCCCTGTTCCGTCGCCTCTAGGCATAATTTCTTACCTCCGTTTAGATTCGGTTTTCTAATAAGGCTGTTATTTCATACCGAATTTTGAATCGACATTCGGATCATCTGAAGCTTTAAGAGCGCCGCTTTTATATTTCTCTACAGCTTCTTTTATATTTCCGGACACTCCGGTTATGACTTCTATATTTGCGGCTTTCAATGTTTGAAAAGCGTTTGGGCCGACATTTCCGGTTAATACTACCTGAACTTGTTTGTCTGCGGCTAATTGTCCGGCCTGAACACCAGCGCCGCCCATTGCCGAGATACTCGGGTTTTGTTCTGCTTCGAACTG
>CAZBZJ010000042.1:0-8249 GCA_964496355.1 uncultured Planctomycetia bacterium
TTCTGTATTCTGTCTTCTGTCTTCTGTCTTCTGTCTTCTGTTCTCTGTTCTCTGTTCTCTGTTGAATAGCTTCCACAGCCCTGAACACCGGCTCACATTTAAAAACCATGCCGGCTCCGCCGCCATAGACAGTATCATCTACTCTATTATGTTTATCACGGGTATAATCGCGCAGATTATGGATGTTTATTTTCAGTTTTTTTTTCTCCTGAGCAATCTTTACTATACTCTCCGAAAAAACTCCTTTAAATATATCCGGAAATATAGTAATAATATCAACCGTCATTTGCCAACCTTATAAGCCGAAAGAAAATTTTTCTTAAACTGTACTAATCTATCTTCTGCTATAGCTTTACGTATATTCTTCATAAGATTAGTAAACCACCATACATTATGTAAAGATAGAAGCCTGCCGCCCAGAATTTCGCCGGTATTTATTAAATGCCGCAAATAGCCGCGGCTAAAATTCCTGCAGGTATAACAATTACATTCCGGGTCAACCGGTATGCTGTCTTTACGATATACCGCATTCCTTACCACAACTTTGCCGGTATTAGTAAAAACCGTACCTGTACGCCCTAACCTTGTAGGAATCACACAATCAAAGAGGTCTACACCAGATTCTACAGCATTAAGGATATCTTCCGGATTACCGACGCCCATCAGATACCGTAATGAGTTATCCGGCAACTCTTCAGCGGTAAAAGAAACTATATTGTACCTTAAATTTTCTGGTTCGCCAACACTTAATCCGCCTAAAGCAAAATGTTTGAAACCTAAGTTAACAAGCTGGCCAATAGCCTTTTTACGTAACTCCTTAAAGGTCGCACCCTGAATTATACCTAAGAAAAGCGGCTGCCGGCCTGACTTTTCGGCATACTCTTCATACGCCTGCATAGAAGATTCCGCCCAAGAATAAGTCGTCATTAAAGAATCTTCAGCTTCGGTTTCGGTAACCGGAAACTTAACACATTCATCCAAAGGTACAATACCGGTCGAAGCTGCCTTGAACTGCAGTTCTATAACCTTCTGAGGAGTCAAAAAATGTTTACATCCATCAATATGGGAATTAAACTCTACGCCGTCAGGCTTAATTTTCTTTAAATCCGCCATACTGAATATTTGGTAGCCGCCAGAATCGGTAATAATAGGTTTATCCCAACCCATAAATTTATGCAGGCCGCCTGATTCTTCTATTACATCAATCCCCGGCCTTAAAAAAAGGTGGTATATGTTAGTTAAAAGCCCCTGAACCCCGCATTCATTCAAATCTCTCGGGCTAAGGCTCTTAACCGTAGCCTGAGTAGCTACAGGAAAAAAAGCCGGCGTATTAACCCGGCCATTACCGGTGTTTAAACTACCCAGCCGCGATTTAGAATCTTTACAGCGGCGTATAATCTTAAAATCATCCATATTATTATCGGCTTATTTTACATTCTCCACAAAAGCCGTTAAAACTTATCTATTCTTCGGGAAAAATCCTAACTATTTCTTAACAAAAATCCAGAATAATAAAGAGAGAATAATACTGATAAGAATACATGTGGTTACTGGTATATAAATGGAGAAATTCTTTTTCTGGATTATGATATCGCCCGGTAATCTACCTAAAGGTATATTGAACTTAGATACAGCCATAATTACCAGACCTATTGCGCATATAATCAAACCGGTAAATAGTATTAGTCTGCCTGCATTCACCATAAACTCCAATTTAGATATTAAATATTAACGGCAAGAAGGTTGGCTTAAAACTAAAATAAATTGTCCTGTTGCTCTTTGCTCCTGTTTTTACCTAAATGTCCGAAAGCTTTTTGTGTAGCGATTCTTCCCCGGGAACTTCTTTTAATAAATCCTATCTTCAACAAATACGGTTCTACGATATCTATAAGGGTATCCTGCTGCTCGCCCAAAGAAGCCGCAAGCGCTTCTACCCCGGCTGGACCGCCTTTATATATATCAATAAGAGTATCGAGATATTTACGATTAAGTAAATCCAAACCTTTTGCGTCAATCTTAAGAGAAGCCAGGGCTTTTTGTGCGGTAGGCACCGTAACTTTACCATCTTCTTTCACTTGGGCATAATCACGTACCCGGCGTAAAAGCCTGTTTGCTAAACGGGGGGTACCGCGCGAACGTTGAGCAATTTGTATGGCTGCAGCTTCATCTATTTCTACCCCCAGTTTCTTTGCTGATTTGCGTATAATTAAAGACAGTTCAGCTTCGTTATAAAAATCAAAATGAAGGAATAAACCGAACCTTCCGCGTAAAGGCGAGCTGAGAAGGCCTTCACGGGTAGTAGCCCCTATTAAAGTAAAGGGTTTGAGGTTAAACTTTATACTCTTGGCGTATGGCCCTTTATCAATAACGAAATCTATTTGAAAATTCTCCATAGCCGGATACAGAAACTCTTCAACAACTTTTGATAAACGGTGTATCTCATCGATAAATAGTATATCTCCCTTTTCAAGATTTGTAAGGATACCGATCAGGTCGCCTGCGCGCTCGATAGCAGGCCCGGAAGTAGCTACTATTTTAGAGGAAAACTCGTTAGCCACACAATAGGCTAAAGAGGTTTTTCCTAATCCCGGAGGCCCGGATAAAAGCAGGTGCTCTAAAGGTTCTTTACGCTTTTTTGCCGCTTCAACTGCAATCTTTAAAGACGAAATATTATCTTTTTGGCCGACAAGTTCGTCTATGTTTTTAGGGCGTAAAGAAAGATTAAACACAAACTCTTCTTCGGTCTCCTGCGGGAGATTAACTTTATTCATATAGGGAAATTTATCTTTTTTATCTGTCATAGCCGGTTTATGCTTTAATTATTCCTGGCAATTATAATCCTGCCGAAAAGGCTTTCCTGATAAACGCCTATCTCCTTTAACCTTATAAGCTCTAAAATAGCTAAAAAAGTCGCTACGATCTCTAATTTATTCTTTGAATTAGCAAAAAGCGCCTGTAACTCGACTTTAGACCGCTCAAGTAAAATATGTAAAATATCGTGTATCTTCTGTTCGACTGTAAATTCATCTTTGATGACTTCCAGAAAGATATCTTTAGGTATATCTTTTAAAGCAGATTTAAAAGCAGTAATAAGATCAAAAATACTGGCTTCGAAATATAGTTCTTCGGGTTTATACTCCTGCAGAGAATCCGGCCTGGTCAAATACTTAAGGCGTTTATTCTCTCTGTTTTTTAATGTCCGCGCTGCCTCTTTATACTTTTGATATTCCAGAAGCCGGCGTACTAATTCCTGCCGGGGGTCTTGTTGTTCTTCTTCTTCAATGTTTTCTTCGTTGCGGGGGATAAGGTTTTTTGACTTTATTTGAATCAAAGTCGCAGCCATTACTAAATATTCCGAAGCGATATTTATATCTAAAAGTTTAAGAAGTTCTAAATATTCCAGATATTGTTCCAGCACTAAAGCAATAGGCAAATCATTGATTTTAATATGATTCTTCTTTATAAGATATAAGAGCAAGTCCAGAGGGCCTTCGAATATCTCTAATTTTACCTTCATAATTTAACAGCTTCCCGTACTCCCTGCCAGGTCTTCTGTGCTTCTTTTTTAGCTTTGTCTTTTCCTTCTTCCAATACCCGGATAAGCTCTTTTTTATCCGAAAGGAGCTTTTCTTTATGTTCGCGTTTAGGTTTTATTAATTTACATAAGTCTTCGGCTAATATAGCCTTACATTCGGTACAACCCCGCTTTGCATTAGTGCACCAATCACGGACAGAACCGGACTTTTCAGGGAAAAAAGCATTATAATAAGAAAAGACATTGCATACTTTTGGCCTGCCGGGATCGGATTTGCGGATCCTCTGCGGATCGGTTACCATACTCATAACTTTCTTTTTTATATCCTTATCTGTTTCTGAAAGGTAAATACAATTATTATAACTTTTACTCATCTTTCTTCCGTCCAGGCCTAAAAGCCGTGATTGTCTGGTTAACACCGGCCGCGGTTCAGGAAATATTTTTGTTTTATACAAAAAATGAAAACGCCGGACGATTTCCCGGGTAATCTCCAGATGAGGAAGCTGATCCTCACCCACGGGTACACAATCTGCCCTGTACATAAGGATATCCGCAGACTGTAAAACCGGATACCCTAAAAAAGCATGAGTATTGACCTCTTTTGAAGATAACTGTTTGACCTGTTCTTTAAATGTCGGGCATCTATATAACCAGCCTAAAGGCGTAATAATCGAAAATATCATAAACAGATCAAGGTGTTCGGTAATATCCGACTGAATAAAAACAACCGACTTTTCCGCAGATACTCCCCAACTTAACCAATCAGCAACATTATCTAAAGCAGTTTCATATAAAGAAATCGAGCCATTATATTCGCTCATTAAAGCATGCCAATCTGCTACCATAAAAAAGCACCGGTTTTTTTCCTGAAGGCGTACCCATTCAGATAACGCTCCAACCCAATGCCCTAAATGAAGCTTGCCTGTAGGCCTCATACCGCTTAATATCCTTTTACCTTGTACCATATTCTTATCCCTACACGCTTTAGTACCAGCCTTGTAAAACTGATTAAATAAGAAGCCGGAAGTTAAATGGTAGAAGTCAGATATAATTTTTTTGCCTTACGCGATATTATTTTCTAACCTATTCTATCTAACCTCTAACTTCTAACTTCTGTTACAGGTTTACTTTGCGGCTTGTTACTTCTTTCTTATAGGCTTCGATTATATCGCCTTCTTTAATCTCGTTAAACCCCGCATCAATACCGCATTCAAACCCTTCGGCAACTTCTCTTACGTCGTCTTTAAACCTTTTAAGTGATTCGACTTTCCCCTCAAAAACAACCTGGCCGTCTCGTTTAACCGTACAAGGGCTGTTCCTGATAACCTTTCCTTTCTCAACGATACTACCGGCAATTATGCCCGCTTTAGAAACGTTAAAGACCTGTTTAACGCGAACCCTGCCCAGAAAAACTCTTTTTACTTCCGGGTCCAACAATCCTTCTAATCCGGCTTTAATGTCCTCTACCAACCCATAAATAACCTGATAAGTCTTAATCTGTACGCCGCTATCCTGGGCTTGTTTTATAGCCCGGGGTTCTTTACCTACTTTAAACCCCACAATCATCGCATCCGAAGCTTCGGCTAATATAACGTCGGAAAGATTAACCATACCTATACTTTTGTGAATAATCTCTATCTTAATCTCTTTTAAATCGATTTTGTCCAACACATCGGTTATAGCTTCTAAGGTGCCATAGGTGTCGGCTTTAATAACCAGCCTAAAACTCTTCGCCTGTTTCTGTCCCATCTGCTTATACAGGTCTTCTAACCCCATATGATGCACTGGCGATTTTTTGGATGCTCCTTTTTTCTTCTGTTGGCGTTCCTGATTAATTTGCTGGGCTTCTTTCTCTGTGGGCACAACGAAAAATTTATCGCCGGATGATGAGATATCCTGCAACCCTACAATCTCAACCGCAGCAGAAGCAAATACTTTATCTTTGGTATTGCCCCTGTCGTCACGGATAACTTTAATCCTTCCCCAGGTATCGCCGCAGACTATATAATCTCTGACTTTTAACTGGCCGCTTTTAACTACTACTGCGGCAACCGGGCCTAACCCTTTTGATACCCGCGATTCTAAAACTACACCTTGAGCCGGTTTTTCGAAATCAGCTTTAAGTTCCAATAGTTCTGCTTCTAATAATATCATCTCTAACAACTTATCTACGGATTCACCGGTCTTTGCAGAAACCTCCACAGTTATAGTCTTACCCCCCCACTCTTCGGGAGATAAATCCAACTTGGAAAGCTGCTGTTTAACCATATCAGGCTGGGCATTAGGCCGGTCAATCTTGTTTATAGCTACGATTATAGGCACTCCGGCAGCTCTAACGTGGCTTATAGCTTCTTCGGTCTGAGGTTTGACTCCTTCATCAGCTGCTACTACCAAGACTACAATATCGGTAATATTCGCGCCTCTAGCACGCATAGCAGTAAACGTTTCATGCCCGGGAGTATCTATAAAAATTATTTTACCTTTGGGAATATCTACTTGATAAGCACCTATATGCTGAGTGATACTTCCCGATTCTTTATCGGCAATCTTAGAATTACGTATATAATCTAAAAGAGTTGTTTTACCATGGTCGATATGCCCCATAAAAGTGACTATAGGAACCCGGGGTTTTAATAAGGCCGTATCGGCGTCGGCATCTTGAATTATTTTATCTTCCAGAGGCAGTTTCTCTTTTAGGTTCACGCCGAATTGCCGGCCTATATCTACAGCAGTATCTTTATCGATGTTCTGGTTAATATTTAACATCTTGCCTTTCCTTAAGAGTAAAGGTATAATCTCCGACGGTTTTTTGCTCAATTTAACAGCTAACTCTTTAACTGTAAGCGGAAATTCTATCTCCACGACATTTTCCTGTATCTGTCTTTCTTTTTGCTCGGCCAATTCGTGCCTGACTATCTCTGCAGTCTCATCGTCAATAAAAGAGAGGTGGCTTCTAACCGACACATTCAACCCTTTTAATTTTTCGATAAATTCTTTAGAATCAAACCCCAATTCTTTCGCTAATTCGTATACTCTCATTTTTCTTCCTGTATTTTCCTGGCTTGTTCAATAATATTCTCGGCTTTCTTCTTGCCTACCCCTTTGATCTTTGATATATCTTCAGGTTTAGCTTCGGCAATAGAACGCATACTATGGTAAGCTTCCTGCTTTAAAGTTTCTATTGTCTGCTTGCCGATACCCTTTAATTTATTAAGTTCGTCCATCCCCTCTTGAAGTTCTTCTTTAGACCTTATATCTAATTCCCAGCCGGTAAGACGGCAGGCCAACCTTACATTCTGGCCTCCTTTACCGATAGCTAAAGATAACTGGTCCTGATTAACAACTACCAGGGCTCTCTGCTGGTTCCTGTTCATAACTATCTGGCTTATCTCTGCCGGAGATAGAGAGGCTTTGATAAACTCGCTTGCATTTTCCGAATATCTCACAATATCAATCTTTTCACCCCTTAACTCCTGTACGATATTCTTTACCCTTGACCCCCGCATGCCGACACAGGCACCTACACAATCTACTTTATCGTCTTTTGAATAGACTGCTATCTTTGTGCGGTCACCGGCATCTCTGGCAACCGATTTAATCTCGACTATACCTTCGTATATCTCCGGCACTTCCAGCTCAAACAGTTTACGTACAAAGCCGGCGGTTCTGCGAGAAGCTATAACCTGAGGGGAACGGTCCTTTTTAACTTCCAGGCAATGCGCTTTTATCCTTTCGCCTAAACGCAGTTTATCCAAAGAGGAAAGTTCCCGGCGCGGTATGATAGCTTCGGCTTTACCTAATAAATCCACAATTACTCCGTTTCGGTCAAACCGGTAGACTACCCCCGAAACCAGAGTCCCGATCTTTTCTTTAAAGTCGTCGTAAATGACTTCTTTTTCAGCTTCTCTAATCTTCTGAATTATAACCTGTTTTGCAGTCTGAGCGGCTATCCGGGCTAAAGTTTTAGACAGAATCTCTTTTTGCCCGACAAAAGCCCGTATTTTGCCGGTTTCTCTATCTATCTTCACTAAAATCTCAGCTTCGGGATCGGTTATCTTAGCTATCTTCCTGGCAGCAACGACTAATGATTCTTCAATCGCGGCAATCAATTTCTCTTTATTGATTCCCTTATCCCTCTCCATCTGTTCTAAAATTGCTAATAGTTCTTTACTCATATTATGCACCTCTCTCCTGTAAAGATGTTAAGTTATCTTTTGTTTTGCTTTATGAACGATACCAACCGGTATATTCATACGTCTATTTCTGGTTTCTAAAGATATTAATTCTCCTTTGGCGTCTACGCCGACTATCTTGCCGCTATAATGAGTTTTTCCTTCGAACGTATGGTTAAGCCACATATCTACACTGCTTCCTTTAACCCTCACGAAATCCCGAAGCCGGTTAAAAGCCCGGTTTATTCCCGGCGAAGATATCTCCAGAAGGTAATTTCCGCTTAACCCTTCATATCTATCCAGATAATCTCTCATCCGCCTGTTTAAATCCGAACAATCATCCAAATTTATCCCGCCTTCGCGAAAATCTACTAATATTTTTATAACCAAATCATTACGGTAATAAGACACCTTAATATCGAATACTTCAATATCGCGGCGGTGTATAAAATTAATTACATCTTTTTTTAATTTACTCTGTTCGGCTTCAGTCAACATGATACAAACCTATTTTTTATTCACCAATTCATCTACAAAACCAT
>CAZBZJ010000043.1:0-8214 GCA_964496355.1 uncultured Planctomycetia bacterium
GTTATGGTGAAAGAAAAAGCAGGCAGGTTAAGAAGGTTTGAAGAAGAACTTAGAGAAGAAGAAGATAAAAAAGCTAAAGAAATTCTCACTTTAGCTATCCAGAGATGTGCGGTTGACCACACTCAGGAAACAACCGTAAGCGTTGTCAGTTTACCAAACGACGATATGAAAGGAAGAATTATAGGGCGGGAAGGCCGGAATATAAGGACTTTTGAAATGCTGACCGGTGTAGATGTTATTATAGATGATACGCCGGAAGCTGTAACTATTTCCGGGTTTGATCCGATAAGGAGAGAGCTGGCTAGAAGAATTATGGGAAAACTTATTGCCGACGGCAGGATCCATCCGGCAAGAATCGAGGAAACAGCCGAAAAGATTAAACAGGAGTTTGATAAACATTTACTGGCCGAAGGAAAGAATGCCGCTTTTGATTTAGATATTCATAATCTGCATCCGGAGTTAATCAAACTTTTAGGAAAGCTTAGATACAGGACTAGTTTCGGCCAGAACGCTTTACAGCATTCCAAAGAGGTAGCGTTTATTATGAGTATGTTAGCTTCGGAATTAGAGCTGGATACTAAGATAGCTAAAAGAGCAGGCCTTCTTCACGATATCGGAAAAGGCGTTGATCATCAGGTTGAAGGCACCCATGCGCAGATAGGAAAAGACCTGCTCAAAAAATTTGGAGAAAAAGAACAAGTAATTAATGCCGCCGCATCACACCACGAAGAGGAGGAAGCAAGTTCTTTATATGCGGTGCTGGCAGCGGTAGCTGACGCAATTTCAGCTTCAAGGCCCGGAGCTCGAAGAGAAACTTTAGAGACTTACTTAAAAAGGTTAACTAGCCTGGAGAAGATTTCCAATTCTTTTAAAGGCGTTGAGAAAAGTTTTGCTATTCAGGCCGGGCGGGAAGTTAGGGTCATTGTGCAACCTCAAAATATAGATGACAACCAAGCTGTGGTCTTGGCCAGAGAATTAAAAAAGAAAATCGAAGAAGAGATGGATTATCCTGGCCAAATAAAGATTACTGTAGTAAGAGAGTCCAGAGTGGTAGAATATGCTAAGTAGTGCAACGCAGATGGCCGCTGATTTTTATCTGATTAGCGCAGATTTATTCAGCGTTAATCAGTTGTAATCAGCGATAATCAGCGTATAAAGACGGGGTATTTATGAGGATATTATTTATAGGGGATATCGTCGGACGCAAAGCCAGGCAATATTTAAAAGAGGCTTTGCTTGATATTAAGGAAAAAGAGGAAGCCGATTGGATTATTGCTAACGGAGAGAATGCCGCCGGCGGTTCTGGCCTGACTGAAAAGGTTGCTAAAGAATTATTTTCTGCCGGTATTGATATAGTTACAACCGGAGACCATGCATTTCGGAAAAAAGAGATAATCACGCTTTTCGATAAAATGGATATATTAAGGCCTCTTAATTTCGGCAGCCTTGCAAAAGGGAAGGGCTGGTTAATAAAAGAAAAAGAGGGCAGAAAGATAGCTGTAATAAATCTATTAGGCAGAGTATTCATGCAGCCAGTTGATTGCCCCTTTAAGGCAATCAGAGATATTTTAGATAAGGTTATTAAAGAAACCAGAGTTATAATCGTAGATTTTCACGCTGAAGCTACTTCTGAGAAAGGGGCTATGGGACATTATTTATCAGGAAAAGTTTCAGCGGTTCTGGGCACCCATACACATATACCTACAGCGGATAAAAAGATACTTGATGGGTTTACCGCCTTTATTACCGATGTGGGTATGACAGGGCCGTGTGATTCTGTCCTGGGCAGGCGAAAAGAAGATATTATCGAGAAATTATTGACAAATATGCCCACCAGGTTTAATTTAGCAGAAGAGGATATACGTCTTCAAGGCGCCCTTATAGACATAAAAGAGGATACCGGTAGGGCTGTGTCAATAAAGAGAGTCGAATATAAAAAAGATTTAGAAAAGAGCAGTTAGGGTATGACATAATTTAATAATCCTTGCTTGCCGGCAATGTGTATAAAAACAAATTCTTTGTTGCCGAAACCGTGAAGAAATACACCGCAGGCAGGCCGGCCATCAAATATAATGAATTGTATATTTGATGAACATATCGGGAGGCAGACATGAAAGAGCGCAGACGGTTCCCCCGGGTAGCTTATCCATGTAAGATAAACATCTCTACCGAAGAAGGCGAAGAAGAATTCCGGCTCCACACCGAGAATATCAGCTCAGGCGGCACGCGGGTAATATTACGCGAAAAATTAGATATAAATACCCCTATTCAGGTAACATTGGCGATTTGGGACAGAGAGATTAAGACTAAAGGCAGGGTAGTCTGGGTAATTGATATAAATCAACCCGGCTCTGATACCGCCACCCTCTTTGATACCGGCGTAGAGTTTACCCAGTTAAACCAAGAGCAAAGAGAAATGTTAAGCCGATTAGTCGCTCAAGTTTTTGAGAATGATAGTTCACAATGATTGATCTGGATAAAATAAATAACCCTCAAAGCTTAAAAAAGCTCCAACCCGAAGAATTAAAATCTGCCTGTAAATCTATTCGGGAAAGAATTATCGATGTGGTTTCTAAGAAAGACGGCCATTTAGCTTCCAGTTTAGGAGCCGTTGAGTTATGTGTTGCCTTACACTATGTGTTAGATACTCCCAAGGATAAATTAGTCTTTGATGTCGGCCATCAAGCCTATGCCCATAAACTTATTACTAACCGGTTTAAAGAGTTTGAATCGATCAGGCAACTGGGGGGCATTTCAGGATTTCCGTATCATAAAGAATCGGTTTACGATACCTTTTCAGTAGGGCATGCTTCAAATGCTATTTCCTTAGCTTTAGGATTGGCTTGCGCAAACAGATTAATCGGAGACAAGTCTAAAGTGGTAGCGCTTATCGGAGACGGTAGTTTATCGGGAGGCGAATGTTTCGAAGCCTTGAACCATGCCGGGCACTTAAAGGAAGACCTGTTAGTTATTTTTAACCATAACGAGATGTCAATTTCTCCTTCGGTGGGTGCTATCGGAAACTATTTAAATAAGATTCTCTCTTTACCTATATATAACAGAATCCGTGAAAGCGTAAATCTATTTTTAAAAAAAGTGCCGGGGGTAGGTAAACCGGTTTTACGCCATTTTAATAAGATAGAAGAGATACTTAAAGGCATGATTGTGCCGGGTATATTCTTTGAAGAGTTAGGTTTTCGCTACTTTGGCCCTCTGGATGGCCATAATTTAGACGTGATAGTTCCGGCTATAAGGAATATCGTCGGGCTGGCCGGGCCTAAGATACTTCACGTCGTGACTAAAAAAGGTAAAGGATATGCTCCGGCTGAAGAGAATCCGGAACTTTTTCATAGCGCAAAAAAATTCTGTAAACAGACAGGACAAATATCTTCTTCGGCATGCGCTTCTTATACTGATGTTTTCGGGAATACGCTTCTAAACCTGGCGCGGCATGATAATAATATTGTTGCTTTAACAGCGGCTATGTGTGGAGGTACAGGGCTACGCCGGTTCAAAGAGACATTTCCGAATAGGTTTTTTGATGTAGGTATCGCTGAACAACATCTGGTGAGCTTAGCTGCCGGGTTATCTAAAAGGTATATAAAACCGATAGTAGCGGTGTATTCTACTTTTCTGCAAAGAGCTTACGACCAGTTAATAGAAGATGTAGCTCTTCAGGATTTACCGGTAACTTTTGTTATTGACAGAGCCGGGTTAGTCGGCCAGGACGGGCCGACGCATCACGGAATATTTGACCTTAATTATTTGAGAAGTATACCTAATTTCATAATCATTGCTCCGGGATATGAAGCGGATTTACAGCAAGCTTTAAGGTTTTCCTTAAAGGCAGATAAACCGGTAGCCATAAGATATGCCAAGGAAGAAGCGTTTAGTATGCCGCCCAAAGAAAAGTTTGCTTTTGCAAAATCAGAAGTCATAAGAGAAGGCAAAGACTTTGCTGTTTTGGCTTTGGGGTCTATGTTGAAGAATGCAGTTAAGGTATGTGATTTATTTGCAAAGGAGGCAGTTTCGGTACATTTAATCAATCCGCGGTTTGTAAAACCGCTAGATACAGAAATGCTTTTAAGTTTAGCTGAGAGGTTTAATTTTATTGTTACCCTGGAAGAAGGGATTTTAGGCGGCGGTTTTGGGACAGCGGTTTTAGAGTTCTATTCGGAGGCTAAGAAAATAAATAAACCACGCGTAGAAAGATTGGGGCTGCCTTGTGACTTTATTACTTTTGGCAAAAGAGAAGAATTATTGCGGGTATATGAATTAGACCCGGAAGGAATATATAATAAAATAAAACAGATACTTAATTCGTAATGTTTAAGATTATTATCGATAAAGAAAGATGTAAAGGCTGCGCTTTATGTGTTAAGTATTGCCCGGTTAATAATTTAGAACTTTCTAAATCTACCACTAAAAAAGGATTATTATATGCCCGGGTGAAGGAGGACAGCCGGTGTTCTGGATGCGGATTTTGTTATTTGGTCTGTCCGGAAACGGCAATTAGAATTGAGGAATACGGCTATGTCAGAAAGAAGGGAAAAGCGGGCAAGGAAAAGAAGTAACCCCGCTGCTAAAAAAATATTGATGGCCGGCAATGAGGCGATAGGTAAAGCTGCTGTGGTAGCCGGCTGCAGATTTTATGCCGGATATCCAATTACGCCTCAGAATGAATTGACGGCTTATATGTCCGGAAGAATGCGCGAAGAAGGCCGTGGATTTGTTCAAGCGGAGTCCGAACTAGCAGCGATTAATATGGTCTTTGGAGCTTCCTGTACCGGCCGAAGGGCTATGACTACTTCTTCGTCACCGGGTATTTCCTTAAAACAAGAAGGGATTTCTTATTTAGCAGGGTGCCAGTTACCTTCTGTTATTGTTAATGTTATGCGGAGTGGCCCCGGATTAGGCAATATTACTCCTGCGCAGTCGGATTATTTTCAGGCTACTAAAGGCGGCGGACATGGCGATTACAGGATGATTGTTTTGGCTCCGGCCAGTGTGCAAGAATGTTTTGATTTAACGGTAGAGGCATTTAATTTAGCTGATAAATACAGAAATCCTGTAATGATATTAGCGGATGCTTTTTTAGGGCAGATGGCAGAACCTGTTGTGATATCCGGGCGTAAACAGAGAGCGTCCATGAAGAAAAAATGGGCTCTTACCGGATGTAAAGGCAGGCAATCTAATATAATCAGGTCGTTGTTCTTAGGAGAGGGCGTACTGGAAAAACATAACCTTCATCTTCAACAGAAGTACCGGCAGATAGATAAAAAAGAAAAAAGGTTTCAGGGTATCCAGGTACGTTCTGCAGAGATAATATTAGTAGCTTACGGGACTGCGTTCCGGATAGCAGAGGAAGCTGCTGAAGAACTACGGAAGGACAATATAAAAACCGGCTTGTTCAGGCCGGTAACCTTATGGCCGTTTCCTTATAAAGAGTTAGAAAAATGTTGTAAAGGAAAAAAACAGGTGTTCGTCTTTGAACTATCCTACGGCCAAATGGTCGAAGATGTCAGGTTAGCAGTAACAAGGCAGGTGCCGGTTTCTTTTTACGGAAGGGCAGGGGGCGGCGTTTTTACTGCAGAGGAATTGATTAAGTTTGTTTTGTCAAAATTATAGTTGTTTCTTAAGAATAGAATTCCCTACACTCAAGTGCGGGGAATGTTGAGAGCAGAAAAAGATGCCCCATACGTAAACATGGGGAGGCAAAGTTAAGGTGGAGAAAAACTTTAAAAGACCGAAGAGTTTGCGCAACGTGAGCACCCATTACTGTCCGGGATGCGGGCATGGTATTGTTCACAGGATTATTTCTGAAATAGTGGATGAATTGAAAATAAGGGATAGGGTTATCGGTGTAGCTCCTGTCGGATGTGCTGTGATAGCTTATAATTACTGGGATTTTGATTGCACGGAAGCCGCACACGGTAGAGCTTTGGCGGTAGCTACCGGAATGAAACGGTGTTTACCGGAAAATATAGTATTTACCTATCAGGGCGACGGAGACTTAGCATCTATAGGAGCAGCTGAAACTTTACATTCTGCAAACAGGGGTGAAAACATCAGCTGTTTTTTTATAAATAATGCCGTTTATGGTATGACCGGCGGCCAAATGGCACCTACGACATTAGTGAATCAAAAGACTGCAACTACCCCTATGGGCAGAAACCCTGACCGGGGAGACGGATACCCTTTAAAAATAACCGAATTACTTGCTCAATTACCCCGGGTCGTATATGCAGAAAGGACGGCCGTGACTAATCCCAAAAATGTGATGAATACTAAAAGTGCGGTCAAAAAAGCTTTTATCAATCAGATAGAGAAAAAAGGATTTTCGATTGTAGAAGTTTTATGTCAATGCCCTACTATATGGAAAATGAGCCCGGTTGAGGCGGTTAATTGGGTAGAAACAGAAATGACCAAGACTTTTCCCTTAGGGAGGATAAAGTGAAGAAATATGCGCATAGAAATAGAGAAGAAGATATCTTAATCGCCGGCGCCGGCGGGCAGGGAGTTATGCTTTTAGGAACCGTAATAGCAAAAGCCGCTATTTTAGAAAATAAGAATGTTACCTATATACGGTCATACGGAGCTGAGATGCGCGGCGGTACATCCAGTTGTTGGATAAGAATTCGTCGAGGCCGTATAGCTGCGCCTATATTCGATAAAGCGACTGTTTCGGTTATGATGAACCGGCCTTCGTTTGAAAAATTTAAAAACCGCCGGGTAAAAAGGGGGATTTTGATAGCGAACAGTTCGTTAATTGATGCCAATAAAAGAGAAAAAAGCAAGCCGGTAGAATATATACCGGTAAATGAACTGGCGTTAAATATAGGGAATTTAAAAACAGTAAATATAATAGCGTTGGGGTTTTTATTAAAAATATATCCCTTTATACGCCGGTCTTCTGTCGAAAAAACGATTAACCAGATATTCGCAAAAAACCGCGAGTTAAAAAAAATGAACTTGAATGCGTTAGATGTAGGAATGACTTATGGCGAAGACTAGATTTGCTCCGTCGCCTACGGGATACTTACATATTGGAAGTGCTCGTACATGTGTTTTTTCGTGGCTTTATGCCAGGAAGAATAAGGGCGAGTTCGCATTAAGGATAGAAGATACCGATAGAGCCCGTTCAAAGAAAGAGTATTTAGATCAAATACTAAAAAGCCTGCACTGGTTAGGCATATCGTGGGATGAACTTTTATATCAATCTGAGAGATTCGGTATCTATCGGAAGTATGCCGATAAATTAGTATCAAATAATAGTGCCGTCGAGAAAGAAGGCGCAGTTTTTTTCAGGTACAATTTTGAAAATATAGAACTCAACGATCTTATCCGCGGTAAGATTAACTTTAGTGAACTTCCTAAAGAGGAGGAAGTAATCATAAAATCCGACGGAAGCCCGACATATAATTTTAGTTGCGTAGTTGATGACGCCTTAATGCAAATTACGCATGTAATAAGGGGCGAAGACCATATCTCGAATACGCCTAAGCAGATTTTGATGTATAAAGCACTGGGTTTTAATATGCCGGAGTTTGCACATTTGCCGCTCATTATGTCCGAACAGGGAAGCCGGATGTCAAAAAGATTTGGAGCAGTTTCGGTTCGGGAATATCGAGAGCTGGGATTTTTACCGGAAGCAGTAATTAACTATCTTCTTCTTTTAGGCTGGTCGCCGGGTGAGAACAAAGAAATTTTTTCCTTGAAAGAAGCCGGAGAGAAATTTGATTTACGAAGTGTTAATAAGACTGCCGCAGCCTTTTCTTTGGATAAGTTTAAATGGATCAACTCGAATTATATAAAAAGTACGCCTTCGGAGAAGCTCTTGCCGATAATAACAAAAGGCTTGAAAAAACAAGGTATTAACACAGCTGATTTTGATAAAAATTATATTGTTAAGGTCATCGACCTTTTTAAAGAGAGGTTTTCAGACGTAACCGAATTTATAGATAGAGCCGGCTTTTGTTTTAAAGAAGAAGTTTTGTATAATGAAGACGCGGAAAAAATCCTTGAAACGAAAGTAACGCAAGAAGTTAACTTTCTTATAGAAAGATTATCCGGGCTTGATGATTTTAGTAAAGAGAATATAGAAAAAGAGTTCCGCGGTCTTTGCCGGGAATTGGATATAAAGACAAAAGTTCTTATACATCCGGTTCGGGTAGCTATTACCGGCCAACGAGTAGGGCCGGGATTATTTGAAAC
>CAZBZJ010000044.1:0-1339 GCA_964496355.1 uncultured Planctomycetia bacterium
AGGCTGCATTCACACCTTTTATGGCTGGGATTAGCCGGGCATTTTATAGGGTATAACACTGTGTGGATGTGGGTGTGGAAAGCCAGAGAACCGGTATTAGATTTATTCGAGTTGATTTCCGGAAACCGGAATAATTACGCGATGATGAAACCCGGCGGTGTACGTAAAGATATAAAAGAAGAAGATTATCCGGTAATAAAAAAAGTTTTAAAAGATTTATACCCTCAACTTAAATTATTCTTAAAAGCCGCGCAAACCGACCCGGTTATACATAGGCGTACAAAAGATGTAGGGGTATTAACCGAAGAAGAAGCCGTATCCTACGGGGTCGTAGGCCCTACAGCTAGAGCAAGCGGTATAGATATGGATGTAAGGCGGGATGATCTTTATTCTTGTTATGACAGGGTAGGCTGGGATGTCATTGTCCGGTCCGAAGGGGATGTCTGGGCAAAGATTATGGTGCGTGTGTTGGAAATGATGGAATCCTTGCGAATTATCGAACAGTCTCTGGATAAGATGAAAAGAGGCTGTGTAGATGTTAAAATAGAAGATATACCTGCAGGCGAAGGTATAGGCAGGGTAGAAGCTCCCCGGGGTGAATGTTTCCATTATGTAAAAAGTGACGGTTCTTCTCATCCGGTAAGGCATAAAGTCAGGGCTCCGTCGTTTATGAACGTTGCCAGTAATAATGCCAGTGTGCCCGGATACACAATATCGGACGCTGCTATTACTCTGGCGGCAGTCGATCCCTGTTATTGTTGTACAGAAAGAGCCGTTGCTATTAAGAAAGAGGGTAATAAGATACTGTATAACGGCCAGGATTTGATTAAACTGTCTCAAGAAAAAACCCGGGCTTTTAAAGAAAAGTATGGATATACAGAACTTTTTAATATTTGACAGCCTGTCGAAGGTAGTCGCAGGGTTTGTCGTATTTTTTACCTTGCTTATACTGGTTTATTCTCTGCGGAGTATCGATAGAAACAAGGGTATATATTATTATTGGGTTATTTTTACCTCTATAGTATCGGTTCTGGCTGTCTTTTCAAAAAATTTGATCCTTCTTTTGGTATGCTGGGGTTTTTTAGGTTTGACTTTGTTCAGGCTGATAAATCTCTACGATGACGATAAGGCTAACGCTGCGGCAAAAAAGACTTTTATTATTGTGGGCGGCAGTGACGGATTTTTACTTTTAGGGTTTGTAATGTATTTCTTTTTAAGCGGTTCGTTCTCATTAGGGATAAGAGTTCCGTTAGAAAATAACATGTTTGCTTTAACGGCCTTTTTGTTTATATGTGTGGGCAGTTTCGCCAAAGCCGGATGTATGCCGTTTCATACCTGG
>CAZBZJ010000044.1:1439-8211 GCA_964496355.1 uncultured Planctomycetia bacterium
GTTTATATGTGTGGGCAGTTTCGCCAAAGCCGGATGTATGCCGTTTCATACCTGGATTCCCGATACAGCTAAGTATGCACCGGTACCTGTGGTTGCTTTTTTACCGGCTTCTGTGGATAAACTTTTAGGTATATACCTTTTAGCCAGAGTTGTTAAAGACATGTTTATTCTGGACATAGTAGGCCAGTCGGTATTGTTAATTCTGGGAGGGCTTACGGTGATTTGTGCGGTTATGATGGCCTTAGTCCAGCATGACATAAAGAAACTCTTAGGCTACCATGCAGTCAGCCAGGTAGGATATATGGTGTTGGGTATCGGTTGCGGTAATCCTGTTGGTATAGCCGGCGGGTTGTTCCATATGGTAAACCATGCTATATACAAATCCTGTCTGTTTTTAGGTGCCGGTAATGTTGAGAAGAAAGCCGGCACTTCGAATATAGAGGAGTTAGGCGGTTTAGCCAAATTTATGCCGGTAACTTTTGTTTCTACGCTTATAGCCGCATTGTCGATTTCCGGTATACCTCCTCTTAACGGGTTTGTTTCTAAATGGATGGTATATCAGGGAGCAGTTGATTTAGTTAATAAGACTCCGGTTTTGACTTTAAAGATTATAGCTGTATTATCTTTAACACTTGCGTTGATAGGCTCGGGGTTAACTCTTGCTTCGTTTATAAAATTGATTTCAGGCACATTCTTAGGCAATATACGCAAGCAAGTTACCGAGGTAAATTTCCTGCTTTACGCGCCTCAGGTTATACTTGCTTTATTATGCGTGATTTTTGGCGTCTTCTTTTACCCTCTTGTTTTTCCTTTTATAACCAAGGTTACCGGTTTTGTGCGGTTTACCGGTATATGGCAGCCGGCTGTTAGTACCGGCTTGATAATAGCCGGTATAATCTTAGGCCTCATATTTTTTAAAGTTGCTTCTGCTAAACCCCGAACCTGTCCTGTTTTTACCGGCGGCAGAGGATATGACCCTGAAGAAGAAGCCAGAGTAGAGGATTTCTATGAAGAGTTTAAAGATTTGCCGGTTCTTAAACGGATCTATGAATTAGCAGAGAAAAAAGTGTTTGATATATATGAACAGGGTTTGAGATTTGTATTTTTTGTGATAAAGGGATTAAGATATTTACATAACGGTGTTTTGCCCACATACCTGGTATGGTGCATATTGGGTATGATGGGTTTAATCTTTGTTTTTTTCAGGTAGGTTTATCGATATGTTGGAACTAAACATTCTGCTTATTTTCATAATACTCGCTGCAGTGATTGCTCTGGAGACTAAAGACTTATTATCAAGCGTGGTCGCGGTTGGTGCCGGCGGCTTGGGGTTAAGTCTCTGCTTTTTAGTTTTGAAAGCTCCGGATCTGGCCATTACCCAGTTGGTAGTAGAGATTCTTATCTTAATAATCCTGATAAAAGCTACCATAAAGCTCGACCTTCCTTTTTCTACCAGCGGCCGGTGGTTTTTTAATACTCTCATAACTTTTATTTTTTTAGGAGTATTCTTATATTTGGGTTATGCAAGCTTAAAACATATGCCTGATTTTGGATTCCCGGTTATGCGGGTATCTAAGTTTTATCTGCAGGAAGGCCTGGATAAGACCAAAGCTACTAACCTGGTAACTTCTATATTGCTGAATTTCCGGGGGTATGACACTTTAGGCGAGGCTACTGTCTTGTTTACTGCGGTTATCGGGGTATTGACTGTAATGAGAAAAAGAGGCCGGAAAAAAGTTGAAGAACCGGAGGATAAAGATGACTTCTGATAAGCCCGGTATGAGCCTGATTGTAAAGACTATTACACGGCTGACTGTGGGATTAATATTTCTTTACGGCATATATATCGTTCTTCACGGCCATATTTCACCGGGCGGAGGGTTTGCCGGCGGTGTGATTATAGCCTTATCCTTTATCCATCTAATGCTGGCTTTCGGCCGGCAGGCGACTTTACAGCGTATATCCAAACCTTTTATTTCGTTGTTAGAGAGTGTGGGTGCTTTAATGTTTTTAGCCATACCTTTAATAGGGTTTATGGCCGGATATTTTTTTAAAGACTGGTTTGTAGATAAAGGTAAACCTTTTGATTTGTTTTCGGCAGGAACCATACCTCTGTCTAATATAGCGATTGCTTTAAAAGTATCAATGGGGTTGTTTGCCATATTTTTTGTATTGGTACTGCTTAAATTCACTAAAGACGAGAAATGATTACTTATTTACTTTGTTTTTTATTATTTTCTGTCGGTTTATACGGGATATTGCGTAAACGCAATATCATAAAGATGATTTTAGGTATTGTCATATGTGAATACGCGGTTAACCTCTTTTTTGTCTTATTCGGCTACCGGATGTCCGGCCGGTCTCCTATATATTCTCCCGGCCAGGAAGTTCATCATATGGTTGACCCGTTACCTCAGGTATTGGTTTTAACTGCCATAGTTATCGGAGTTGCTACTACAGCTTTGGTGGTAGCGGTCGCAATCAGGATTTACGAAAAATATAAGACTTTTGATATAACCAAAATCCGGAGATTAAAAGGATGATTCTGTCATTATTCGTAGTTATACCTTTGGGCGCGGCATTTCTTATTTCTTTGTTGCACCGGATTAACAAGTCTATACCTGATATTCTGGGAAATTTGGCTGTATGCGCTGTATTCATAGTTTCATTATTTCATCTGTTTACGGTTCTTCCCGATGCTTTTATTTCTTATAAAGTCGGCGGCTGGATGCCTCCTTTTGGCATAAACCTGGTTTCCGACGGATTAGCCCGGTTTATGCTGATTACCGTGAATTTTATTGCTTTTATGATAGCCCTGTTCTCAGTCAACTATATGAACAAGTTTACGGCTAAATGGAAATTCTATACCCTGTTTTTATTAATGCTGGCCGGCATGAACGGGCTTATTATAACCGGCGACTTTTTTAATATGTTTGTATTCTTAGAGATAGCTTCGGTTGCAAGCTATGCTCTGGTGGCTTTTGGAGTAGAAGCCGAAGAGCTGGAAGCTTCGTTTAAATATATGATAATGAGTATTGTAGCATCATTATTTATTCTTTTAGGCATAGCGTTTTTATATTCTTTAACTTCGACGCTTAATTTTGCCGATATGGCAGGGCATTTAACCGCTTTAAACAACCCTAAAATGTTAGTATTGGTAAGTGTATTTTTTGTTATGGGGTTTGGTTTAAAAGCGGCTATTGTACCGTTTCATGCCTGGCTGCCCGACGCTCATCCTTCGGCTCCGGCACCTATATCTGCTACTCTGTCGGGTGTGCTTATTAAAGCTTTGGGTATATACGCTCTTATAAGGATATTTTATAATGTCCTGGGGGTTACATCTTTATGGTTAAACATATTTATGGTTTTAGGTACGTTATCTATAATGGCCGGCGTATTTTTAGCTATTGGCCAGATGGATTTAAAGAGGCTTTTAGCTTATCACTCAATAAGCCAGGTCGGGTATATAATGCTGGGTTTAGGATTAGGTACGCCTTTAGGGATATTGGGCGGATTATTCCATCTTTTTAACCATTCGGTGTTTAAGTCTTTATTATTCTTAAATTCCGGCGCGATAGAATATTCTGTTGGTACCAGAAATCTCGAAGAGATGGGAGGCTTGAGAGAACGCATGCCGGTAACCGGCGGCACTTCTTTATTAGCTTCGATGAGTATTGCCGGTATCCCTCCTTTTAACGGGTTCTGGAGTAAACTTATTATTATAATAGCTTGTGTACAGGCCGGCCGTTTCGGATACGCAGTGTGGGCGGTTTTGGGAAGTATCCTTACTCTTTCATCATTTATGAAAGTCCAGAAATACGCTTTTTTTGGAAGGTTAAAGGAGCAATTGAGAGGCATAAAAGAAGTACCCGGATTTATGAAATTATCTATGGCGGTATTAGCCCTGGTATGCGTAATCGCGGGTATTTTACTCATACCGGAATTAAACAGCCGGTTTTTACAGCCGGCAACCGAAAGTATTCTCGCGGGTTTAGAATACAAGAATCTGGTTTTTGAGGCGGTAAGATGAGGAATAAGATAATTCTTTTTCTGGTAGGATTCGCGGTCTGGGTGATGCTTACCTGGGAACCCGATTTTCAGCATATTTTAATAGGTATATTTGTTGCCGGTTTCATAGCGGCATTAACCGGCGACCTGTTTACTAAAAACGCATATTTATTTACGCATATACACAGGTATCTATGGTTTTTCTGGTATAGCGTGATATTTTTATGGGAATGTTTAAAAGCTAATGTTGATGTAGCTTTAAGGGTGATACATCCAAATGTGCCGTTAAACCCCGGCATTGTTAAAGTCCACACGGATTTAGAATCAGAAGTAGCACTGACTTTTCTGGCTAATTCAATAACTCTGACTCCCGGAACATTAACCGTAGATATAGATAAAGAGAATAAGATTTTATATGTTCACTGGATAGATGTCAAAGATACCAAACGGGCAACCGAGATGATCGTTAAAAGGTTCGAACGGATTTTAAAGAGGATTTTCGAATAATGAAGCTTATAAAGTATATTATAGGTTTATTAATATTTCTGGGTATTCTCGGGATTACTATATTTAATCCGCCTCAGGTTTTAAGCCCGGATTTCCCCTTTTTAGGTTTGCTTAAACGCGGATTTTTCATTTTATTGGTAAGCGGATTTTTATGTTTATTCCGTATATTTAAAGGGCCGACTTCTTCCGACCGGATAGTAAGCATTGATATGTTGGGAATACTTATAATAGGTGTTTGTTGTTTGTTGAGTATAGCTACCGGCCGGCTTTGGTATATGGACATAGGTATAGCCTGGGCGTTACAGAGTTTTATAGCGACTTTAGCTCTGGCTAAGTTTCTGGAGGGTAAGGACTTCGATGAATAAAACCCTAAATCCGAAACACTAAACCCTAAATAAACTCAAAATGGATAAAGCTCAAAATTCAAAAATATATGACTTGGGAGAAAGAACGAAAAATTTTGCAAAAGAAGTAAGAGAATATGTTAAAAGATTACCAAAGACTTTAACGACAATTGAAGATGCTAAACAACTCGTTAGAGCTTCTGGTTCGGTGGGGGCTAATTACATTGAAGCTGAAGAGGCTTTGAGTAAGAAAGATTTTATTCTAAGGATAAAAATCTGCAGAAAAGAAGCGAAAGAAAGTAGATATTGGTTTGAACTCATTGATTCGCATAATGAAAATTCAAAAAAAAGAGATAAATTAGTTCAAGAAGCAACAGAATTAACAAAGATTTTCGGTTCGATTATTGAAAAGTCAAAATAAAACTATTGCTTTGAGTTTTGGATTTTGGGTTTGTTTAGAGTTTAGGATTTAGAGTTTAGGGTTTAAGATGCGATGTTGTGTATGTATTGATACAAGTTTAGATAAAAATACATGTTATGGTTGATATAATAGGCATAATATTTATAGGAATTGGATTAGCATTTGATTTTTTCGGCTGTCTGGGATTAGTCCGGTTGCCTGATGTTTACAACCGGTTACAGGCAGCTACTAAATGTGTAACTTTCGGGACCCTTAGCATATTATTCGGCACTTTTTTGATGTTGGGGTTTAATGCCGCAGGCTTTAAATGCCTTCTGGCTATGGGGTTTGTGATATTGACTTCGCCCACAGCTTCCCATGCTTTAGCCCGGGCTTCTCATAAAGCGGGTATAAAGCTTTGGGATAAGAGTGTGTGTGACGAGTACGCGGCTGATCAGAAGTCAGAAGTTAGAAGTTAGAAGTTAGAGGTTAGATGGTTCCGTAAAGGCCCTTCGGGCCCACGGGTAAATAGATGGAGATGGTAGATATATAATGTTAGGAAGGTTTAACCTTATATAATACGGATTCCATAATCAGCGCTAATCAGTTGTAATCTGCGCAAATCAGCGTTTTCTGATTATAGATTACCAGTTACGAAATAATGAATATACCCAAAATATCCGAAATAATTGAGGCGTTAAAATCACTGTTTAGCCGGGCTTATACCACAAAGTTTCCAAAGCAGCCGCATAATCCGGCGCCGGAATTCAGGGGAAAACCTGAGTATCATGAAGAGGAGTGTGTAGGGTGCGGCGCTTGTTTCGAAGTCTGTCCGGGTAAGGCTATAAAATTAGAAGATTACCGGGACAAAAACGGCGTATGGAAACGCAAACTCACTATAAACTATGATTCCTGTATATTCTGCGGCCAGTGTGAACGTAATTGTATAACAGAAAAGGGTGTGCAGTTATCCCGCGAATATGATGTAGCCACGACTGAGAAGCGCCAGGATTTAACTAATACGGTTGAGAAAGAATTAGAGGTATGCGAGGCGTGCGGCAAACCGATTGCGGCAAAAGAGCATATTATCTGGGTAGCCAAAAAGATAGGCTATCATATTATAAGCAACACTTCACTCTTTTATACATACCTGAAAAACAGAGGATTAGCTTTACCAACCCCTCCTAAATCTCAAGAAGAAGGCTTACGCCAGGACCGGTTCAAGTTACTCTGTCCTGAATGCCGGCGTAAAGCGGTGCTCCGTTCCTAATACGCAGATTAACGCAGATTTAGAACGCCGTGAAATATACCCTATTGATCCTTTACAAACCGCTTATATTCCAGTGAAGATTTACCGAAATTTATCAGCAATCCCTTTCTCATGCCGGTTGCTTTGAGATAATTGATAATCTGTGCTTCCTCAGTTCCACCGAGAAGAGATAATGCTTTTAGCTCCACTATCACGGCATCAAAGCAGAGGTAATCATATCTATAAAATGCGTTGAGTCTTTCA
>CAZBZJ010000045.1:0-8132 GCA_964496355.1 uncultured Planctomycetia bacterium
AAAAGACATTCTTATACGTTGATATTTTCTTTTTTCTTCCATAATTTTTGGTTTGGAAACGCTTTCGTAATTTAGTCAAGTATAGCACATAAGATGTTGAAAGTCAAGGATTAGGCTGATTTTTTTCATAAGAAATAAATACAGTAATCAACTGGTCTTCAAGTAGTTATGTAATTGATGCCTTTAGCTATTTGAGGAAATTTTATTTTTTCGGTGACTACTGTTTTGCCGCAGTTTTTCAGTAAGACTACTTTTGTTTTTCCCCGAATAAATTTTTTATCTTTTTTTATGGCCAGTAAAGCTTTGGGGATATCAATTTTAAGGCGGGTTGGTAGGCCGATATTCTCTAACAAATGTTCGGTTCTGGGTATGAGTTTTTTATCAGTGAGGACCCGGGAATTTTTAGATATATGGAGGGCTGCCAGCATGCCGGCTGCAACGGCTTTACCGTGTGATATCCTGTAATTAGAACTTGCTTCGATTCCGTGGCCGACGGTATGGCCGAAGTTTAAAATAGTACGAATACCTTCCTCTTCTCTTTCGTCTTTTTCTACGATTTTTGCCTTTATTCTAACGCATTTTTCAACTATATTACGAAGCGGTTTTTCGTTTCCGGCCAGTAGTTTATCAGAGTTTTTTTCGATAAAATGAAATAGTTCCGCGTCTTTAATTAAACCGTATTTGATTGCTTCGGCTAAACCTTCCTGTATTTGAGCTTTCTTTAGAGTTTCCAGGAAAGCCGGGTCGCTTATTACCAGGCTGGGCTGCCAGAAGCTTCCTACCAGGTTTTTGCCGGTTTCTAAGTCTATAGCGGTCTTTCCCCCTATCGAAGCGTCTATCTGGGCCAGTAAAGTTGTTGGTATCTGTATGTAAGGTACGCCTCTTTTATAGATTGAGGCTGCAAATCCTCCCAAATCGCCTATTACTCCTCCACCCCAGCAGATAAAGAAAGTTTGCCTGGTAAAGTCCAGATTTTTTATTTGCCGGAAGACTTTCAAAAGGTAAGTAAAAGACTTTATTCGTTCTGAATCCGGCAGTACCATAAATTTAAATTTAATTCTTTTGGATTTTTTAAATATTTTCGGTATTTTCTTCTTGGCCAGCGAATATAAGGTTTTATTTGTAAGGACAATGCCGTAATTACCGATATTATAGTCGGTAATATACTTAGTGAGGTTGTAGACAGAATTTTTCCCGGTTATAATGTTGTAAGGCGGCTTTAGGCCAACTTTAATTTTGCTCATATTAAACTCGGCAATTTAATATTCAGGATTCCGGCTAATATAGCGATTATTGGCCAGATTATATACCTGCCGATGGTAAATATAAATATAAAGACGAGAAATATCCCATATGGTTCTAATTTCATATATTTGTAAGATATTTGTCTAGGCAGCACTCCATTTAGTACCCGGGAACCGTCTAAAGGCGGGATTGGGATTAGGTTGATTACGGCAAGCACTATATTGATAAAGGCTACATCGTTTAAAACTGTCCGTATTCCGGTAAACGGCACTGCTATCTTTAAAATACTCAAAAACATAGCGATAATAATATTTGAGACCGGCCCGGATAAGCCAACCCACATCATATCTTTACGGGGGTTCTTAAAATTGTATGGGTTTATAGGTACGGGTTTTGCCCAGCCAAAAAGGATATTACTTTGTGATAATATTAATAACAAAGGAACGATTATCGTGCCGACTATATCTATATGTACTATCGGATTTAAATTTAATCTATCGGCATATTTTGCGGTGGGATCGCCTAATTTGTAAGCTATAAACCCGTGGGATACTTCGTGGATTATGATAGAAAAAAGCAGGAAAATTATAAATAGAGCTATCATTTAACCAGTTCGATTTTCTCAACCTTTAGCAACGGATTTTCGCTGTTTGTAAGTTTGCCCCAGACCTTCACTTTTTTGTTTACTAATTTTTCCAGTTTATCGGGGTTTTCGACTTGTAAATTGATTACGTCGGCTTCTGTTTGCAGCCGGAAACGGTCTGCACCGAACAGTATCCAGACTTTCCGTAAAGTCCCGGTAGCCGCAGGTTCAGGCTCGGGTTCTTTCTCAACTTCAGCTTCAACCTTAGCCTCAACCTTCTCCTCAGGTTCAGGTTCAGGTTCAGGTTTAGGTTTTTTAACAACCTTTTTCGGAAGAATCTTTACATTTTTTTTATGAATCCAGCCGGTACAGTAAGGATAAGCTTCTATCTTGCTCCATTTTCCGGTTTGTCCGTAGACTGTTACCCAGTCATCTTTCTTTAACCTGCCGATTATTGGCGCTTTGAGGTTAGGCTCAGAGCGTACATTAAGGTTGTTGGTAGCAGACTTAGCCTGGTTGCCTTTGGAGATTTTTAGGTATTCCGAATAGACATAAGCCGGCATATTTTTCGGTATGATTACCTTGTACCATTCATATTTATCATCGATTATCTTAAAAGTGCGGTTTTCTGGTATTTTGTAGATTTCTTCGGAAAAGACAGTAGAATCCCGGCGGATTATCGTTTCCTGCTCAGCTTTGCCGTGTTTGAACTCAGCCGCATCAGATACCGGCAAAATTAACAAAATTCCTATAGTAGCCCAAAGTTTTTTCATACAACTAGATATTAACAACTATTTCTTTTCAGCAGGTGCTTTTCCAGATGTTGTTTCTTCTGGTTTTTCTTCGGCTGATTCTTCTTTCTTGTCTTTTTTAGCTACTTTTAATTTCACTACTTTGATCTTGGGCAGCCCGATTACATCTCGGTCATCATCCCATTCATCTTTATCCATCAGCCATTTTATCCTTTCTCCCCGTTTAAGGACCGCTCTTTTTGCAGCTAATCGTTTGGGGTCTTTTAATGATGGATGTAGTCCCATTTTAATCTCCTCCTTTATCTTTTGGATAATCTTCTATTTTTTTAACCAGGCAGTCGGAATAGGTCTTTTTTAGTCTTGATGCCGCTTTTTTTGCTTCGGATTTATTTGTGAACCTGCCTATGTAAAGAACTTCATATTCACCTTTTTGTAATAAAAAGCTTTTCAAACCCTGGGAATTCAGCTGGTTTTTCTTGCGTTCGGCGAAGCCTTTGTTTGAATAAGTGGCGATTTGAACCGAATAGAACGGTTTTGTTTCCTGTGTGGGTTCTGGCTCGGCTATTGTATCCTGATTCCGGGTATTTTTATCTTTATCCGGGCTTTTAAGGCTCTGGCCTTTTTCTTTCTTCTGTATAGCCGATTCCTCTTCTAAGAGTTTTTCCGGTATCTCAGCTATTTCGATTTTAGTATCGATCTGGCCCGGATTTGCTTGAATCTCCTTTGTTTTCAAACGTTTTCCGGTTTCCACGCCTATCGAATAAGAAATAATTATGCATACTATAAAGAATATGGCTGTCAGTATCAGTTTATCCGGGGAGAATTCGAATTTTCGCTTTTTCGGCTCATCGTCTTTAAAAAATGATAATTGATTGTTTTCCATGTCACCGATATTATACTTTTTTAGGTTTAGCCTTCAAGTGTTTTTTTATGTCTTTTTTCTTTAAGGTTTTCACGAAAGCTTCAACGACTTTAGGGTCGAATTGCGTGCCTTTGTTCTTTTTGAGTTCTTGTATAGTTTTTTCCAAACTTAACCTTTTCTTATACGGCCGGCCGAAAAGCATAGCATCAAATGCGTCGATAATAGTTAAGATTCTGGCTTCTAAGGGAATTTGCCGTTTTTTCAAGCCTGAAGGATATCCCGAACCGTCATACTTTTCATGGTGATACATTATTATCGGGATAACCGGCCTCAATGCCTGCAGGTTTCGTAGTATATCTACCCCTTTCTTAGGATGTTTACGGATAATCTTCCTTTCCTCTTCGGTAAGAGGAGTATCTTTTGTAAGCAAACCGGATGGGATATCGATTTTACCGGCGTCATGCAATAATGTAGCATGTTCGATTGCAACTACTTGTTTCTGGGTTAGATTCAGTTTGGGTGCGAGTACTTGCAGTATTTTGTGGATTGATTCCGAGTGCATGGAACTTGTAGGCGTATATTGCCTTAAAAACTGGTTGAGGGCTTTAACTGTTCCGAAGATCGTTTTGTGATGTTCGTCATATACTTGAAAATTCCGAATGATGAGAGAAGTGGCTTCCGTTAATACATTCAGAAATCTTTTGTCAAGTTTGTTGAAATTCTCGTTTTTTTTATCTCTTTGTACGGTTATTACTCCCAGAGTAGCCCTGTATATTAAGGGAAGCGCAATGGTTTTTTTCGAGAAAAAGATTTTTTCGGAGTTCATTATGTCCTTTTCTCTTTTAGAAAGGTTTTTGCGCCCGTTTTTTTTGAAAGTGAATTTCTTGCCTTTTTTCATTATTGCTTTTACGTAGTGGTGTTTATTCGGATAAGATATAACAAGCGCGGTTGATACCGCGCTGAATTCGTTTTGAAGTATCCGCAGTATGCCGGAAAACAGGTCTTTTAAATTATCGGAATTAGTCGCCAGCCGGTATAGCGCATGGTGGACGCTTAGTATTTCTTGATATTTTCCTACGCAAACTTTGTGGGATTGTTTAGCCATTTTTTCCTTTCTTTAATGCTCGTGTTAGTTGTTTATGTGTTTGTTTTAAGGTTTGAGGCATTGTTTTAGTATTATTTAGTACCGGCATAAAATTTGTATCTCCCTGCCATCTGGGAACGATGTGGATATGCATGTGGCCTTCTAGCCCGGCTCCTGCTATTCCGCCCAGGTTAGCACCTATATTAAATCCGGCTGCGTTAAACTCTTTTTTTAGTACGGCTACTATCTTCTTTGTGTGAAAAAAAAATTCTCTCTCTTCGGCGGCATTAATCCGTGTAATTGATTTAATATGCCGGTTAGGCGAAACCATTACATGCCCGTTATTATAGGGATACCGGTTTAATACCGAAAATACGTTTTTTGTCCTTAAGACTACAAGATTTTTCTTATCGGCATTATCAGCGGCTATTTTACATAGAAAACACTTTTTCGCTTTATTTTTTTTAATATATTCCATTCTCCAGGGAGTCCATAATCTCTCCATATAATATAATCAATAGATTTCGACGATTTTTCGTCTTATGATTTCTTTCTTTTCAATCTCTATAAGCCCGTATGTATTAACGGCTGTAGAGATTATTTCTGTTGGCGAACCAGGGTTAAAGAATAGTTTTCCTTTATACATCCGGTTGTAAGGAATATGAGTGTGCCCGAAGATATATATATCTATGTTACGCTCATTAAATATCTTTTTCAGGTTAGACACAGCTTCCTGTGGTTTTCTTCCCGCATTGTGTACAAGCCCGAACTTTATTCCGTTCAGGGTAAATACTCTTTTATCGGGGAGTATTCTTTGTATATCGTCAGGATCCATATTGCCCCTTACTCCCTTTAATGCGGTATGTTTGGAAATAATCTCGATTACGGATATGTCGATATAGTCTCCGGCATGGATACATAAAGTAGCATCTTTTAGTTCGTTTAAAACCTGCTGGGGCAAATTTTGTGCAGCTAAAGGGATATGTGTATCGGATAAGACTACTATTTTCAAGACAGTTACATTAAACAGGGTTTATTATATAGCTGCATTAAAAGGTTTACCTGATCCCTTTCCCAGACGAACAGTTTTTTTTCTTTTGCCAGGACTTTAGTTGTCAAATCGGCTTCATTAAGAGTTATAAAGATCTTTTTAGGCTGCCGCCTTTTAAAATAGCTGCATCTATGGCTGAATTCTAAAATGTCCGTATCTTCAGGAGATGTTTCTTTAAAGGCCAATATAAGATAATAATTTTTTGCCTCGCCGATGATAAATTTCATATCTTTATTATGCGCCGGGACTATCCTCATACGTTTTATCTGAGGCAGAGGCGTGAATTTCTTTCCTAACTTTACCCTGTCGTCTTTAAATTCGCCGATTAATTCCATAAACTTTTGAAAATTATCTTTACCGGATTCTGCGTTAAGCCTATGAAGCCTTTCTCTTAGCTTACGCAGCATATATTCTTTTCTGTCGCTATAAAAGAGCATCGGTGTATCCAGGGATTGTTTTAAGACGGAAGAAAGCCAATAGCTGAACATTTTATCACAAAAATAATAGAACGTGCCGGTTTTGTTCAAAATGTTATTTCCGGTTAATTTCGAAATCCGGCTGTTCAGAAATTTGGAATTTACTTTAAGCAAAGACAGCAGGTCTTTTTTTCTGGTATACCCTCCGGCTATGAGAATAAGCAAGGGATTGATTAAAAATTCTTCTTTCAGGCTGTGTTTAATAAATTCGATTTTATTGCTGAATATTTGGTATAGGGAAGATTTATAACTGATAAAAAGGTCAGATATCCGGCCGAGCGCTTCTTCTGTCGTGATTTCAGGGCTGTTTTTTTCTAGCAGTTTATCCAGCAGTATGTTTAAATACAAAAATTTTCCGCCGGTTAGGTCTAATAGGAACTTTTTCATTATATCCGGCAGTTTTTTGCCGGTTCGCAAATTTATATAATTTTCAGCTTCTGATTGGGAAAGGTTCTGTGTGTAAACTTTCTCAAAGTTTCCGAAAAGCAGGTTTAATTCATCGGATAACAGGCTTTCGGCGGATTTACTGCTGGTATTTATCATTACATACATGATTTCTTTTTGTGTTATTATATATTTAGCTATGTCTGAAAGCACTTTTTTCGGGAAACTTTTAAGTTTTGTGAAATCATCCAGGATAAAAAGTATCTTTATGTTGGTTTCGGCTACGAAAGTATCCAGGATTTGAGATATATGCTCAAAACTGTTTTTATTTTTGTTTTTTATTACTTTTAATGCTTCTTTGATTTTTTCGGTAGTTTGAGGGATTATATTTTCGGCTTCAAGTATGAGGTTATCCAGGCTGAAATCTTTATTCAGGCCTCTTTTTGATAGAAACGCAAAAAGAAGGCCGGTAAAGGTGCTTCGGGCAAAATCTGAAAACGTTAACAAGTTAAGGTTGGTGTAAAGTGCAAGAACCGGTTTATTGCTGTATTTTGACCGCAGAACCCTTTCGACAATAGAAGTTTTTCCTGATAAAGGGTTCCCGATGATGGCTATATTTTGACGGTATCCCTCTAGGAAAGAACCGATTCTTTTATCCAGGATCTCGGAACCGCCTATTCTTTCTAAAATTGCATCTTCCATATTTTTTTTTGTGCGATTTCAGGAAATCAAATGATAATGTCGTTACTGCAGAAGATACGTATTATACCATTTGTAAATAATATTCTCAACTGGATTTTATATAAAATTTAAAAAAATAGTTATTAAGCTTTAAATAATGGTTTAATAACCAAATAAGCGAGGGACGGGAGTTGAACCCGCGACGTCCAGCTTGGGAAGCTGGCATTCTACCGCTGAATTACCCTCGCATGGATAGAAGCTAGATAGAGGTTAGATGTCAGAAGTTAGAGTGTATACTTTTTTGACTTTCTACTCTCTAACTTCTACCTTCTACCTTTTGGTATTTATCTAAATTAAACCAGTGGGCACTCTTCCATAATTTTTAAAGAGCAATATTTACCGCACATAGTGCATACGTCAGCAAATTTTAAACCTTTTGATATCTTCTTTACGTGTCCGGGATATATACTCAATTTTATCTGTTTTTCCCAATTTCGGGATTTGCGCGCTTTAGATATTTCTCTGTTTTGGCGCCGGGCTTTCGGGTTTTTCAGGAGATCGATAGAATGGCCGGCTATTTTGGACGCTATAACTCCCTGTTTTATAGCTTCTTTATTTGGATGGCCTAAATGTTCGCTGGGCGTGACTACACATAAAAAATCAGCCCCGTAAAAACAGGCCATTGCACCGCCTATTGCTGCGGATATATGGTCGAATCCGGCTGCAATATCTGTAACTAACGGCCCTAGTATATAAAAAGGCGCTCCTTTGCAGATTTGCTTTTCTAACCTGACATTTGCTTCTATTTGGTCCATGGGTACGTGTCCGGGGCCTTCAACAATTACCCCTACTCCATTATCCCTGCATTTTAAGGTTAATTCGCCTAAGTTTAGCAGTTCTTTGACCTGAAATGAATCAAGAGAGTCATCTATTGCACCCGGGCGTAAACCGTCACCGAGGCTGAGAGTTACATTATATTTTTTAGCTATTTTCAAAATGTCGTCAAAATATTCG
>CAZBZJ010000046.1:0-7939 GCA_964496355.1 uncultured Planctomycetia bacterium
TCTGGAAGTAATAAACTGCCCGGCTAATCTCTACCCCGTAAGGTTGCTAAAACAATAAGGCTACTCAGCTTTAATATAACAACAAGTAGAAAAGTGTTTTTCAATCCCAGGCCGGGCAGCAATACTACTCCGCCTAATATACCACCTAACCATCCTCCCGCCAAATCCGACGAATATACGCCTCCGGCAGTCGCCCCTAAATTACTCTTAAACTTCGATGAATACAACTTATTTGCTAAAGGGAATTCCGCTCCGATCAAGAATCCGCCCGTAAAAGCAAAAAATAAAAATATTGCCTTGTATATTACATATCCGGCGGCACTTCCTAAAAGGTTATCGCATCCTATTAAAATAAACGGCATAACCAAAGCGAAACAAGCTATTACAGACTCTAAAATAGCAAAATTCTTTAACCCCTGCCTAATCTTACTTAGTAATCCGGTATAAATTAAACTTCCCATCGCTGCCCCAAACATAAATACGGACAATAATATACCTATCCAATAGAAGACATATCCGTATATTATCTGAAAGGCAAAGACTAAACCCAAATTAAAAATCATCCCGGAAAATCCTGTAGTAATAATGCTATAAGGCAAAATTACGTAGTGCGCCCTTTTAAACCATAAACCTAAAGTTATTAATAAAACGGTAACAACTAATACACCCCAGATTATTTTTTTAAAATCCAGCTGTTCAAGCTCCGAAAAGAAAACCGGCGCATCCGGAGAAAACATCGCCCGCCAATATGATAAAGTATATAATAAACCGGCCGGCTGAAAGTCTCTGTTAACCTTAACATCTAAACCTTTTAAAGAATTTCGGAACCATCTTATTCTTTCCGGAGCTAACCGGAACTTAAAGTATTCCGGAATCAAAATCCTAGAATCTATACTGGCGCGGTTTAACTTATCCGTTAATAATTCAGCGTCTATTCTTTTTAAACCCGCATCATCTGACGCCATATAGATGTTAGAATCCGAAGGTATAACACGGATATATCTATATGATTCTTCCAAAGTCTCTAAAATACAAAGATTTAGTTTTCTTAACTCAGGACTCATATAGGTAGCAGACCCGGGTAGTTTCATAGCTAATATACCCTTTTCCTCAAGCCTGCGGCTTACCAATTTAAAAAACTCTTTTGTAAATAAACGGTTGTTCTGCAAATCCGAAGGTAACTCTATCCCGATAAAGATTAAATCGTATTTTTTCCGGATATCTTTAAGAAACAGCCTGCCGTCGATAAACTTTAGATTAACTTTTGGATTATCCAATTCGTATTTAGAATAACCGGCTGCATATTTTCTTGCCGCTTTGATAAGTAACGGGTCGATTTCCGCATAATCAATATTTTTAACCGAACCGTATTTAACTATTTCCTTTATCAATCCCCCTACCCCGCCGCTTATAACCAGAACTTCTTCAGGATCAGGGTGAGAAAGCAAAGCAAAATGGGCAAATTCTTCTTTTTCGACGATATCTGGGTCAGGATATGTAAAAATCGGTATTCCGTTAGAATAGAAATTTTTCTGTTCCTTATCAGAAGTAACAGCAACATTTCCATAAATCGAATTCTTATAAAAAACCATTCTTTGTCCGGGCCACATCCTGGATGCAGAATATTCATGAATAATATCGGAATATCTTAAAAGAAGAATTGAAAATAAACCAATAAAAGCCAATATAAAGATAGATAAACTTTTATACAGAAGGCCTCTAAAAGGGATTGATCTTAATAGAATTAAGCCCAATATAAGGTTAACAAGGCTTAAGCCTAAGCAAATTTCAAAGGAATGAAAAAAAGGAACAAGAAGATAAGTAAATATTAACCCCGCTACTAAAGCACCAAGCGTATCTAAAACATAAACACTCCCGGCAGCAGATATTTTTTCATTACCCGAATATTGAGAATAAATCCTGGTGCCTATTATAAATAAAATTCCACATGAAGTATTAATAGGAAATATTATCAATAAAGAAGAATAGAAAATCGTGCCTAAGCCGACTCCCTGCCCCTGTAAAATACCAAAAATATCCTTTAGAAGCCTTATGAAATAGATTGATACCGGTAAAAAAACAGCGAATATAACAGAAAAAATAATAAAACATTCTATTTTCCGCCGGAAAAGTTCGGACAATCTTCCACCTAAAAAAGCGCCTAAAGCACCTAATAAAAGCCAATTAGATAAAATTATTCCTATAGAAAGTTCATTACCCAGAAAAATGATTAAAAACTCTCTTAAAAAAAGGATCTGGGCAATAAACCCGCTAAAGCCTATAAAAAATAATATAGGGATAAGCTTTTTTTTCATATCTCCACAGCATAGAGCGATTATAAAATAAGCATGGCGTCGCCGAAACTATAAAACCGAAACCTTTTCTCTATAGCTTGGCTATAGGCCCGGCATATAAAATCATGACCTGCGAATGCAGAAACTAAGATAAGGTTTGTAGACTCCGGTAAGTGAAAATTTGTAATCAAACAATCTATTATTTTAAAATTGTATCCAGGCATAATAAACAAGCCGGTCCGCCCACAACCTGGTTGCACGCAAACTTGTTTATTATCGTTTATATAAGCCTGTGTTTCTAAAGCCCTGACCACACTGGTCCCACAGGCAAATATGCGCCGCTTCGTTCTTTTTGCAGCATTTATCACTTTCGCTGTATCTTCGCCAACCTCAAACCTCTCATTCTCCATATTGTGCTCTTCTATTATTTCTGATTTTACCGGTTTAAAAGTACCCAGCCCTACATGCAAGGCTATAAAAACTACGTCAACACCTTTATTCCTTAAACCAGAAATTAAAGATTCTGTAAAATGAAGGCCTGCGGTAGGAGCAGCAATTGCGCCTTCTTTTTCAGCATAGATTGTCTGATATTTTGAAGACTTATCCAGTTTTTTTTTGATATAAGGCGGGGTCGGCATAACTCCTTGTTTATACATCAATTTTACTGCGTCTGCAGGTGAAAACTTTAACAGCCACTTACCGTTAGTATACTTTTCGGCAATCTGTACAGTAAAATCGGAATCATCAAAATAAAGCATTTCGCCTATTTTTATTTTTTTAGAAGGTTTGACGAGGCTTTCCCATAAACCCGGTTGTCGCTTTTCTAAAAGAAGTAATTCAATTTTCGCACCGGTCTTACGCCGGGAATACAACCTGGCCGGCAGGACTTTTGTATTATTTAAAACCAAAACATCGCCAGGATTAAACAATCCGGCTATGTTACTAAACACTATTTCACAAATAGACTTTTCTTTACGATTTAAAACTAAAAGCCGCGACTTTTCTCTTTTCGGTAAGGGTTCCTGCGCTATTAACTCCGGCGGTAAATCATAATCGAATTCTGATACTTTCATAATTTAGCTTTTTGATAAGGCAAAAGAACCCGCAAGCCTTATTTTTGGAAGTTATTTTAAAAAACAAACGCTAAATAAACCGATTCCGGGATAATAAGAAATACAGGTTAAAGGAAGAATGAAATTACAACTATTTTTGCCGCCATATATATTCGTTCCGGCCAGGCTTATAGGCCTCAAACCAGGCGCCGGCGGGTGCACGCTGATAATCTTGGTTTAAAAAAACTTTTTGTACTTCATCTATACCGGTATTATTCTTTTCGGCTATCTCTTCATGAATCAAAATCCTATCGGAATTTTCTTTCTGGGTCAAAACTCGAATTTCGTCTCTAATACTCTCTGGCACAGTCTGCCGTATTTGTAATAAGGCATCTTTATTCTCACCGATATATCCTTTTCGAAAATATTCTTCTATCAGGTTTACCCTTGATTTTCTTCTTTGTATGGCTTGTAGTGCGTTTTCAGACAAATCAGCCGCAAAAGCAGTTTGACAGCCAAAAAGATAGTTAAACTTCTTCTCTTGTCTCCCGTAAATCTGGTCATTTACCGACTCGACATCTTCAACAACGTGTTGATATACATCTATCCGCATATTAATATCAACTTTAAGGGGCTTATCTGTAGCTACATTAACTCTGGCACACCCTAACCCAAGAAAGATCGTCAAAACTACGAATATCTTCTTCATTTTGCGCCTCCCGTTATATTATGAAAATTAATAGTCAGGTTTCTTTCTCCTGATTTCTTAGAATCAAAACCGAAATCGACTATCAAATCTCTGTTATCCTGCCGGACCTTTACCCCGCCTTCATTGTATGTATAATTTCTGAAATTGTCAATTAAGGTATTATATGACTCATCATCCAAGCGTTTCTTCAGAAAATCCAGGTTTGCTTCTTTTTTTATATCGATATTGCCTCCTTCAGAATCATGTAATACTGCCTGCACGCCGGAAAATGTGCCGTCTTTAAAACAAGATTGTAATGCTCCCGAAAATAAACCTTTAAGCATAAAAGAGTCTTGTTTGTCAAAAAACTCTACTACCTTTTCTGCCATAATATTCTTAAAACTGAAATCTATGCAGATTCTATCATTATTAGCATAGTGTATCTGCCCTTCTATAAATCCCGGTTGTTTAACCATATGGGTATCTACACTACTCACCAGCACTATGCCTTTTTTTAGTTCGGCTATTGAAGATATAGCTTTTAATTTATAACCGCCGATTCGCAAATCCCGCACCTCTATATGATACCTTGGCCCTGATATATGGGAAATATCAAAGTCCATCCTGCATACAGGCTGTGCCGATTCAGAACGATTTACCGCCAATCCCCGAACTTTCAGGCTTGCTACTTGCGGCTGGAATTTTTTTTCAAAGCCCATAACAACCTTAGCTTTTCTGATTTTCACATTTACGCCTTCCTGGACAAAATAAACCCCTTCTACCGCCACACCCACTCCAAACAGATGCGCTGAATCGACTCTGCTGTCAACTCCGAATCTACCAGCAAGGTATCTTGATAAAGACTCTGTGAGGATATAGTCTTTACTCAAAAATAGCCCCGTTAAGATAATAACTACGGCTATTAATATTTTTATCCGTAATCTCATAATAAGGGCATGCTCCTAAAATAAATTTAAAGAGTTAAACTTTTAATACTAACTTTAAATATATCAAAATAAGCCTGTGTGGGCTTAAAGGGCAGTAATATCTCCGGCGATTATTTTTTCAACTGCGCCGGTATCTTTACGAACCATGAGGGCGCCGTCCGAATCTAAATCCAGGGCTTCTCCATATATTATTTTTGAATGGTTAGAGATTTTGATCCGTTCACCCCATATATACGAAAATCTGCGCCATTCATTAATAATCTGTTTTGGGCCGGTATGTACAAAGTTTAAATACGCTAGCTCCAATTCTTTTAAAATAGCACCCAAAATATCTACTCTATCTATACTCTTACCTAATCTGGACCTTAAAGATATTGCGTTATCCGGCATTTCAGCCTGTCTGTTATTCACATTAATTCCTATCCCGGCAACTACAAAATTTATTTTGTCTTGTCCGGCATTAATCTCAGTCAAAATACCGGCCAATTTTTTTCTCTCCAATAAAATATCATTCGGCCACTTAATCTCTATAGAAAGTTTGGTTAATTTATTTATAGCCTTAACCAAAGCTACAGCACAAAGAAGAGTTATACACGATACTTTCTGTAAAGAGACATCAGGCCTTAATATTACGGAAAAATATAACCCTTTAAATTTAGGAGAACTCCATTCTCTCTTAAGCCGGCCCCTGCCCCGCCTCTGCGATTCAGCACAGACTACAGTGCCTTCGTTAAGGCCTTTATCCGCCAAACCCCAGGCAATATCCATCGTAGAAGAAACGATATCGTAATAAAAATAATGCCTGCCCATGAACTTTGTAGAGAGTTTATTTTGAACCTCCCAGGAGAATAATCTATCCGGACAACTTACTAATTTATATCCTAAATGCGGTACCGCTGCTATATCATATCCTACCTGGCGTAACTCATTCATATGTTTCCACAAACCCTGCCGGCTTAGATTCAACATTGTACTAAGTTCTTCACCGGAGATATAATACCGGTTCTGTATTAAATACTTAAGTATTTTAGCTTTCATAGATTACTCTAGATATATTTTACCATCTTCTCTAAAGCAGACTGGGCTTTATCGATGATATTTACTGGAAGGGCTATTGCATATTTTTTCTCAATTAAAGATTCGGCGAGTTCCGATAAACCTGTCTTTTTCATGTCGATACATTTTCTGGCTTCGCCCAATGGAAAAAACCTCTTACGGGGATTTTGTTTCTGAAGGCGATAAATCATTTCTGTCTCTGTACCGATAATAAATTCTGTAAAGTCAGTTTCTTTCGCTATCCTTAACATACCGGAGGTTGAAACTACATAATCGGCTGCATCCTGAATTTCGGGTTTACATTCCGGATGCACTAATACTTTTGAGTCAGGATACTGCTGTTTTGCAGTTTTTAAATCTTTAATCGTAAACTGTTCATGGACATAACAGTATCCTTGCCATACGATTATTTTTTTATGCGGCACCTGTTTTTCTACCCAACGGCCTAAATTTTTATCAGGAACAAAAATTATTTGATCTGCGTCGATATTTTTGACCACTTTTACCGCGTTAGCCGAAGTGCAGCAGACATCGCTTTCAGCTTTTATTTGAGCGGAAGTGTTCACGTAAGATACTACTTTGGCGTCGGGGTATTCTGTTTTAAGTTTTATTAATTGTTCGCTGCTTATCGTATCGGCTAAAGGACAGCCGGCTGTATCAACCGGCAAGAGAACTCTTTTATCCGGTGAAAGTATCTTGGCGGTTTCCGCCATAAACCTGACTCCGCAGAAAACAATTGTTTTAGAATCGATATTCTTCGAAAGCTTGGCCAATTCCAAAGAATCACCTAAAATATCCGCTATTTCCTGAATCTCCGGAAGCTGATAGTTATGAGCTAAGATAGTTATATCTTCTTTTCTTTTAATCGCCCTTATTTTATTTATTAAATCTTGACCGGCCAAAATTTATATGCCTCTTATCTTTAAAAAAACGTCCGTAATATATGACTACTAACTATACCACTCTATAGCTTTTTTTTCAATCCTGTAATACTATAAAGACGCGCTATTTCTTCGATAGACAAAAACCTGTATTCTCCTGGTGTAAGCCTGCCTAATTTTAAAGGCCCTTCCTGTACACGGCATAGATCTACTACTCTACAACCATATTCTTCTAACATACGCCTTATCTGGCGTTTGCGGCCTTCATGGAGGGCTATCTCCAGCTTCCTTTTCGATAATATATTTATTTTGCAGACAGCTGTCTTCTTGCCGTTTAAAATTATTCCTTTCTCTAACCGTCCAATCATAATTCTTGATATAGGCTTATCGATTTGTACACGGTAAATTTTCCGGGCCTGAAATTTCGGATGGGTAATTCTATATAAAAGCTGCCCGTCATTGGTAAGGAGTATTAGCCCTGAACTGTTTTTATCCAGCCTGCCGGCAGGGTTAAGATGCCTGAACTTCTCGGGAACCAGATCAATAATCTTTTTTTCCGCAAATTTATCTTCTTTTGTCGTCGTTACTCCTTTAGGTTTATTTATAACGATATATATGTATTTACGAAGGCGTAATACTTTATCATCCATGGTAACCTTATCATTTTCTGGATCTATCCTTCTGTAAGGTTCAAGAACAGGCTCTCCATTTACTTTAATACGCTTTTCTTTTAGCAAATCCGCAGCTTTTCTGCGGGAACAAACCCCGCATTTAGCCAGAAATTGCTGGATACGTATAGTTTTTTCTCTCATGAAAATTAATTAACTGAAGGGGGTTATTTTTTCTTTTTCTTTAAAGAGATTCTGAGCTCTTTTTTAAATAATCCTTTATAAAGATCACCATCAAACTCAACATCTGGCGGACGGGCTTTTGAATTAACTGGCGTGAATTTTAAGGTAAGGTTTGATTTAGTCAAGTTAAAATCAGTCCATACATGCCTATGGAAAAATTTAAACCTTAT
>CAZBZJ010000047.1:0-3636 GCA_964496355.1 uncultured Planctomycetia bacterium
AAAGATATTTTTTACCTTATTATCTGAAAACATAAAGGTAAAATATACTTTGTTTTGGGAATTATAGTTTAAAAACTCTGTATATTCAGCAATAAGTGGAGATTTAGTCAGAATAACCACCGGGATATCTTCTTCTTTTAATATTGACAATATTCCTTTAGTGATCTCAAATTCTTTTTCTACAGGCTGGAATATCTCAGTTGTGGTCCCCAGCAGTATCTTTTTTGGACGTTTGAACCTGATCTCGGATTTCAAAGTTTCCAGAAGGTTAATCTTTATATCTACGAAATTTCCCCATTGGCTTTGTCTTTCCCGGATGTTTTTATTTTTTTGAGAATAGCAATATATACAGCCGAATTCACATCCCCTGCGACAAAACAAGCCAGACTTAAAATGTTGCATTAGCCTTGATACTAAGCGAATAATTCTTGACGTTACTTATGCTAAATTCCCCTTTTAAAAAACTTTGATTCACTGTACAATGTTTTTTAATATCGCATAGTGCATAGGGTAAAGTGCATAGAGTCCGTAGGATATTAATTAAATTATATTACACTACGCGCTATGCTCTATGCTCTATGCTCTATGCTAAACAAACATATATCATGGATATCCCACTCTACATCCACATACCATTCTGCCGTAAAAAGTGCAATTACTGCGATTTTTACAGTATAGAATATAATTACGGTTTAGCAAAGGCCTATATAGATTTAATTATATCACAGATTAAGCCGTATGAATCCCGGGGGTATCAGTTTAAAACGGTATTTATAGGAGGAGGCACCCCATCGGTTCTGGATAGAGGATTATTGGCACAACTTTTAAAAAACATAGATTTTAGTTTTGCAGAGGAAGTCACCATAGAGGCTAATCCGGAAAGCCTGGATATTGATAAATTGAGCCTGATAAGAGAGTTAGGCGTTAACCGGCTGAGCATAGGCGTGCAGTCTTTTGATGATGATACGCTTAAATTTTTGGGACGCCTGCATTCAGGCCGGCAAGCCTTGAATGCTGTGGAACTTGCCGCTAATTCAGGTTTTAAGAATATCAGTATTGATTTGATTTTCGCTGTGCCTTCCCAAAGATTGAAATCCTGGAAAGATGAACTTGATTTAGCCGTTAAACAGCCCATACAGCACATTTCAGCCTATTCTCTTACCTATGAAAGCGGTACCCCTCTATATAAACGGCTTCAAAATAAAGAGTTTAAACCCGTATCTTCTGATACCGAGGCCGGTATATATGGATACGCGATAGATTTTTTGGAATCCCGGGGGTTTAACCAGTACGAAATATCCAATTTTGCTAAGCCCGGCTTTGAATGTAAACATAATTTATCTTATTGGTCGAATTCGCCTTATATAGGGCTGGGGCCTGCGGCTGTAACTTATATTGGCGGCGAAAGAAAGAAGTATATTGGTGATATTTATATATATATAGATAAATTGCGCCAGAATAAAGAAGAAGGGCTTTTTATAGAGAGAGAATCTCTATCTGTTTTACAAAAAGCTAAAGAAACAGCTGTTTTAAATATTCGGCGTAAACAAGGAGTGGACTTCGGCGAATTTAAAGAGAATACCGGCTTTAATTTTCTGCAAATATACAAGAGCGACGTAGATAAGTTAGTTGATGAAAAGGTGGTTGAATTCAAAAAGAATAACGGGAGTGTTTATGGGGCAAGGTTGACGAAAAAAGGGTTTTTTTTAGCGGATTATGTTTGTAGGCAATTACTATAAACATCCTTAACTTTACCCACGCACCAGAAAGCCACGCCTGTAAGGGCGCGGAGCTTCACGAAAATCTCCCGGAGGAAAATGTAAAGTTAAAGGAAGCATAAAATTAGGGAGCATAAAATTCCCCTTTTCATCCGCTTCTTTAATATTGTATAATATAGTTGCGGAATTGTGAACTACGTATATATAATATGAAAAAAATAATTCTTCTCCGTTTCTTTAGAGCCTTATTTCTGTTCTCTGTGCTCTGTACTCTGTCCTCTGCCACTTACGCTAATAATCTGCAGATAACCAACTTCTTTATATCTTCTCAGGACAGCACGAATGACGATGCGGTAATCCAGTTTGATATATCGCAGGATAACTCCTGGCGGGACAGCATTAATTATGATGCAGTCTGGCTGTTTGTAAAGTATTCCACAGACGGTACTACCTGGGAACATGCCACCTTAGAGAGGTCGGGAACTAACCCTGCGGGGTTTTCTACAGGCACCGACGGCGATACAGCTTCGGATGCTGATGCCGATAATATCGAGATAGTTGTGCCTGAAGACGAGCAGGGGTATTCGTACGGCTGTTTTATCCAGAGGTCAGAACCTGAGTCAGGCACCCTTGACCGTGACGATGTGCAGATAGTCTGGGATTACGGGGTTGACGGGGTAACTGATACCCAGATTGACAGCCTGGGCTTAAAGATATTCGGTATCGAGATGGTGTATATACCGCAGGGGTCTTTCTGGGTAGGCGATACCGAGTCTGATTACGGCGAGTTTGAAGCCGGTACCAGCGATACTCCTTTTGAAGTAACCTCAGAGAATGCCATTACTCTGGGCGGCGGCGGTACAGGAAGTTTAGGCAATAATAATGCTACGGGTATGAGCACAGCCGATGACTTTGATGATAGCACCTCTAAAGAATTGCCGTCAACTTTTCCTAAAGGGTATAATGCTTTTTATATGATGAAGTACGAGATGTCTCAGGCTCAGTACGCCGATTTTTTAAATACTTTAACTTTGACTCAGCAGGATACACGCACTGAGGCTACTTTAGACGGCGATGAAGCCGGAGATTTTGTTATGACTGGTGAAGACGGTACATTATCTACCCGTCAGACGATTACTGCTGTAGATGATCCTTCTTCAGGTCCTTATACCTTTGGCTGTGATTTAGATGATGATGATGTAATAAACGAATCTGACGACGGCCAATGTATAGCTATGAATGAGATAAGCTGGATGGATTTAGCAGCTTACGCTGACTGGGCGGCATTAAGGCCTATGACCGAATTAGAGTTTGAGAAGGCCTGCAGGGGCATAGGTATATATCCTACCGCCAGCGAGTATGCCTGGGGGACAGCCAGTATCGCAAATGACGGCGATTATACCGTTAGTAATAGCGGTGCGTCTAATGAAGGAATAAGCGGTAATTACGATACCGATTCCGATGAAGGTAACTGTTTATATAGCAGCACCGACGCTAATTTCGGCGGCCCTGCCCGGGTAGGGATATTCGCGGCTAACGCAAGTAATACAGGCAGGGTTACAGCCGGTGCCGGTTACTACGGCAATATGGAGTTATCCGGCAACCTTTATGAACGGACAGTAACCGTGGGGAATGCTACGGGTAGAGGGTTTTTAGGCACTCACGGTAACGGTGAGTTAAGTTCAAACGGTAACGCTGATATATCTGACTGGCCGGGGTATAGTTCGGGTGAGGTAACCGGTGCAGCCGGTTCCGGGGGTCGCGGCGGCGGGTGGGGCAGTACATCTACCCTCGCTGAGGTTTCTAACCGTGCCGGCGCCGCTTTCACTAACACTAATCGGGGCGTCGATAGCGGCGCGCGTTTAGTCCGAGGGCTTTCTAATTAGACTTTTAATCTTTTTACTCCGTTACATCCCCG
>CAZBZJ010000047.1:3646-7928 GCA_964496355.1 uncultured Planctomycetia bacterium
CCGCCCTTCAGGGAGGGGATGTAACGGGGTTTACTTTTACTCTTTGTTTGCGGCTGGTAGAGTTTGAAAAGATAATCTTTTATGAAAGGCACTCCTGTTGTTGAAAAATTCAAAAAGTTAATCTGCTGGATGTTGCCGAAAGTAAGCAAATTCCCTAAAGATCAACGGTATCTTCTGGTAGATAGGATTGTTATCTTAATGTTTGATATTCTTGAACAGATGATAGAGGCAGTCTATGAGAATAAAAGCGGTAAGAAAGACCTGTTAAGAAGAATAAATTTGAAGATCGAGAAATTGCGTTACTTTGTGCGCATATCCTGTGATTTAAAATATATAAACTTAAAAGGATATAATTATTTTTCAACTCAGATAGTTGAAGTAGGCAGGATGATAGGCGGCTGGTACAGATATGTGAAATAGCCCAGGAGACTCTGCGTTCAAGGACGCAGGGTGCGGGAGCGAAGATAAAAGAAAGCCCAGGCGCTGTTTTCCGCGCTTTGTCATTATTTAATGGCAGGGGAAAAATAAGAGAAGGCTGTATGAAGGGCATTTTGTACAGCCTGGTTTGGTAAAAAGGTGCAGCGTCATTTTTTCGTGCAGCCGGTTCCGGGTTTCGCGGCGGCAATTGGAACAATACATCTACCAACGCTGAGGTATCTAACCGTAACAACGCCGCTAACACTAACACTAATCGGAACAACAATAACGGCGCGCGTTTAGTCCGAGTGCTTTCTATTGTCTTCATCAGGCGGCTCTTTTCGGGCCGCCTCTTTTATCAATCCCCTAAAGTTACATTTCAGGTCACACCTCAGGTGTAACTTTACAGAGTGTGTTTGTTTAATTATTGCTTGAATTGCGAAAAATAGAGAATATTTACAAAACAATAGTATCTAAGGAGAATCTATACAAAGCTGCTTATAAAGCAGCACGCTGTAAGAGATATAACCCTTCGGTGAGTGATTTTTTGTTTGAAGAAGAAAAGAAAATTGACATGCTGTATAAAAAATTGGCTGATATGACTTACCGTCATGGCAAATATAAAACATTTATGATAACTGATCCTAAAAAACGCCGGATTTCCGCGGCTCCTTTCAGAGACAGAGTAGTTCATCACGCTGTGCATGATATTATAGAGCCTGTTATCGATAAGACTTTTATTTATGATTCCTACGCTTGCCGTAAAGCTAAAGGCACGCATAAAGCAATTGACCGGGCTGATAAATTTCTACGGGCAAACAGGTTTTGTTTCCATGGCGATATAAAGAAGTATTTTCCCTCTATAGATCATGGTGTGTTAAAAGGTCTTTTAAGAAGGAGAGTTGCCGACAAAAACCTGCTTTGGCTTTTAGAGAATATCATAGATTCTGCCAATCAGCTAACCGAGCAAAAAGGGAAAGGCTTGCCTATCGGTAACCTGACCAGCCAGTTTTTTGCTAATCTTTATTTGCATGAGCTTGACTATTTTGTAAAGCACGAGCTTGGGTTAAGATACTATCTTAGGTATATGGACGACTTTTTGGTTTTTGGAGATGATAAAGATGGGCTTATACGGATTAAATCTAAAATCAGGGATTTTTTAAGAGTACAACTCTGCCTTGATTTACACCCGGGTAAATCTCAGATATATAAGACAAAGGCGGGTGTAAAGTTTTTGGGGTTCAGGCTATACAAGCATTACCGCCGGTTGTCTTCGGATAACGTACGCAGGTTTCGAAAGCGGTTGAAAAAGTTTGAGAAGCTGATTGGTTTAGGGTTGATAAGCTATGAACAAGCAGAGGATTCTGTCCGCTGCTGGACAGCTCACAGCCGGCATGCAAATACTTACAGGCTAAGACGAAAGATAGCAGAAGAATTTTCAGGAAATTTACCGATAATCAGCATTTTGTAAAGTTACACCTGAGGTGTGACCTCAGATGTAACTTTACAGCTTTTGTTGTTTTTCATTTTCCCGGCGGATAATAGCAATTGAATGAAAAAGGTATGATTCATTAAAGGCATTTATTTTTGAAAAATATATAATAGGATTGGCTTTATTTGTATTTTTCGGTTTATATACAGAGAGTTTCTGATATAATTTTATGGTGATTAAAGATTTAATCCTATCTATAATTCAGGGGATTACCGAATTCCTGCCTATATCCAGTTCCGGCCATTTGTTAATTTTTAATAAATTATTCGGAGCATCCGCGGACCTTTTTTTTATAATTGTTTTACATCTGGGTACAGTGTTTTCGTTGATAATATTCTTCTTTAAAGACATTATAAAATACCTGAGATCCATAGTCAGTATAGCAAAGATTTTGATCGTTGCCGTATTTACAGGGGGTATGTATATAATGTTTAAAGCGGGATTCGAAGGATTTTTTACCGAGGCGGGGTATTTTTTTATACCCTTATTTTTAGTAATAAACGGGATCATTTTAATCTTTGCCAATAAGAGGATGGAACGCAGCAAGAGAAAAGTTATTTATTATTCAGATTCTGTACTGTTAGGTATTTTGCAGAGCCTTGCTTTTCTTCCGGGGATTTCCCGGTCGGGTATAACTATTTCCACGCTTTTATTCAGAGGCGTTAACAAAAACGAAGCTTTTAAATTCTCGTTTATAGCTGCAATCCCGGTTATAATCGGCTCGTTTGTATTTAAAGCCGCGGAAAACGATATTGCCTTAGTTTCTTTATTAAACTTCAGGTATATAGCCGGATTCCTGGTATCTTTTTTGGTAGGATATATATCGCTATTTATACTTTCTGCTGTTATTAAGAAGGCGGCTCTTAATTTCTTTGGATATTATTGTTGGCTGGCAGCTCTGGGGATTCTTTTATTGAGCCTTTATTAGAACTCTGGTAGAATTTCTTATTGATTACTATTAGTCATAAGCTCTATGCTCTATGCTCTATGCTCTATGCTCTATGCTCTATGCTATGTGCCATAAGCCATTGGCCATTAGCTATATCGCCGGGGTGGCTCAGTGGAAGAGCAAGGGTTTCGTAAACCCTAGGCCGAGAGTTCGATTCTCTCCCCCGGCTTTAAAAGTACCGAATATATAATGAAAATCGCATATTTATCTTTATTAAAAAACCGCAATTTTTTCTTTCTGTGGATAGGCCAGATAATTTCTCAGTTCGGGGATAAACTTACCCAGATTGTTCTTATCCGAATAGTCTATGATACGTTGGGTGTAAGCCCTATGGGGCTGTCTAAGATAATGTTTTTTACTATCCTGCCGGTATTTATAATCGGGCCGCTAGCCGGGGTATATGTTGACAGATGGAACAAGAGAAAAGTAATGTATGCCTCGGACTTTATCCGGGGTTTATTAATCTTAGGGTTAAGCCTTTATATGGCCAGGTTGACTACTTTAATACCTTTATATATTATAGTATTCCTGTCTTTTGGAGTGGGCCGATTTTTTATCCCGGCTAAGATGGCGATAATCCCTTATTTGGTGAAAAAAGAGCAGATTTTCATGGCAAATTCCTTAATCTCAATTACGGCTAATGCTGCGGCTATTCTGGGATTCGGGTTAGGAGCATTAATCGTTGAATGGCAAAACCCGGAGGCAGTCTTACGGTTAGATGCGGTAACCTTTTTTCTATCGAGTCTGTCGGTATTATTCATAAGTGCTAAGATTACCGGAAAATTCAGCCCTCAGGATTTAGTCCAGATAGGAAAAGATATTGTTGCTACCGAAAAATCTCTATTGCGGGAGTTTAAAGAAGGATTGCGGTACCTGTTTTTTGAAAAGTCGACTTTTACTACGGTTAAAAGTTTTACTGTTATTTTTGCGGTTTTAGGTTCTTTATTTGTTGTTTTTATAACCTTTATTCAGAAAACTTTAGGTACTGTTACCAAAGATTTAGGATTTTTATTTGTCTGGCTTACTGCAGGCTTGTTTATAGGTTCTTTAATCTATGGCCGTATAGCGCAGAGATTTTCTATGATTAAGACTATAAAATTTGCCCTTATGTTGTCATGTTTCTTTTTGGCTGGTTTCGTGTATGTTGTAAATATCTATCCGTCTGGCGTTTTAGCTTCAGTATTTTCTGCCTGTTTGGGGTTTATTGCAGCACCCATTGTGATCGCCTGCATATCTTTAATACATAAAAAGTCCGAAGATAATTACTGGGGGAGGATTTTCAGCAGTTTAGAGATAGTAGCTCATTTCGCTTTTGTAATATTTATGTTTCTTACTTCATTCCTGGTCGAGACATTTAAATTTTCCTCCTTTTCGGTCATTGTTTCTGTTGGTATAATAGTAGGTTCTTTTTCTTTTATATCCTT
>CAZBZJ010000048.1:0-7770 GCA_964496355.1 uncultured Planctomycetia bacterium
TGCGATCGGCAAGGTTGAGCTCCAAACCCAGATATTCCCTTCCATTTCTTTTGCAAATCAGGTTCTGCGCCTGCATTCTTATTCAGAGGCAAGCCGGGATTCCGGAATTTATTAGGGATGTTTCTTATCGGGAATATTCTATCGTTATCGCCGATAAATTTATTTATAGAATTAACAGCAGCCTTGTTTACCGTTTCCGGCAGGCTTTGAGCTAATTCCTGTATTTTCTTAAATATATTTTGTTTTTTTTGGTTAAGTTCTTGGCTGTTATGCGGATATTCACTGAATATACACCCGTATTTATTTGTCATTCTAAATAAATCTACCAGTAAATCGAGAATATCATCACGGGGGAACCATCCTTTCTGATTTTCAACGAATAAATAATGTTCCAGGAAGTCATTTAAAGTCTTTAAAATATCGCCGGAGTCCCGGCTTTTATCTATTAGTAAGTCCAGGCAAAAAGCTATATATTCTCGATAGTTACGTTTTATTTTAAAACTGGCCGAACGGTTAATCCGTAAAGCGCATCCCAATAACAGAGTATTAATGAAACTGTCGATAGTCTGTACTTGAAAAAAATTATAATGTTTGATGAGGTAATCCATCGCCAATGCGGCTTTTTTGCGGGCAGCTTGCCTGTCGGTTTTCAAACTGGCATAAATATCTTGTTCCTGTTGTTGATTTATAAAATCATCAAAGGTTATGCGTTTTAATAATTCTAAAATCCTTTCCTTCATTTCAATTGTTGCTTTATTGGTAAAGGTTATTGCGAGGATTTCGCGTGCCGGTACGTAAGGAGGCGGAATATCGGGATTAATCAGAAGCTGCAGGTAACGTTTTGCTAAGGCATAGGTTTTTCCGGAACCGGCCGAAGCTTCTACAACGATTACTTCAGAATTAGTTTGCGGATATTCTTTTTGGTTCTTCATTCTTTTGAATAGTTTGCTGAGTTTTTATACCGGATATATAGCAGGAAATACATAAAAAGGATATTTGCAGGAATATTATAGATATTTGTGTTTATCCAGATACTGTATATAATCGTCCACGGATTCTTCCAGGGGCCTGAATTTAACCGGGCATTCCGTAGCCAGAAGTTTATCGATATTAGCCTTTGTGAAATATTGGTATTTATCCCGGAGCTGTCCGGGCATTTCGATATATTCGATCTTTACCCGTTTATTTATTGCCTTGAACATAGCTTTAGCCACGTCGTTCCAGCTTTCAGCGCGGCCGGTGCCGATATTGAATATCCCGGCCATATCCGGATGGGTAAATAAATAATACATTATATCTACTGTATCCTTCACGTAGACAAAATCGCGTTTTTGTTCTCCGTCTGCAAATCCTGTCCGATAAGATTTAAAAAGCTTTATAACCCCTTTTTCTTTTAACAAGGGATAGCTTTTACAGATTAAGCTTTGCATATCGCCTTTATGATATTCATTAGGCCCAAACACATTAAAGAATTTCAAACCGGTTACTTTATCGATTAGGTTATTATTAAGTATCCATAGATCGAACATCTGTTTAGAATATCCGTACATATTTAAAGGCTGCAGGTCATAAATGGTTTTTATATCGTCTTTAAACCCCGTTTCTCCGCTGCCGTAGGTAGCCGCGCTTGATGCATAAAGAAAAGGCGTCTTATGGCTTAACGCCCATTTGGCCAAGATTTTAGAATATTCATAATTGTTTTTTATAAAGTAATCGGCGTCTTGTAAAGTAGTAGAACTGCAGGCTCCCATATGAATAACATACTCACATTTGGGGAAACTATTAGATTTAACCCGCTCAATAAAATCATCTTTGTCGAAATAATCGATATACTTTTTACCGGCCAGGTTGCGCCATTTCTGGCTTTCATCGAGACGGTCTACGACTACGATATCGGTGATCTTCTCTTTGTTTAATTTAGCCAGAAAACAGCTTCCTATGAATCCCGCGCCGCCGGTTAAAACAATCATTCTCTCCCCTTTTTCAGCAGGCGCACAGCTTCAATCCCATCCTGTGCATATTCGGCCCCTATAGAACCTGCGTATTTACGGTTAACAACAGCACCGCCGACGATAAACCGGCAATTAAGCTTTTCTTTTTTCGCTAACGTAATTATGTGCTGCATATTTACCATAGTTGTGGTCATCAACGCTGATAAGCCCACTACCGAAGCTGAGTGAAGTTTAACCGCGTTTATTATTGATTTTGCGCAAACATCTTTGCCTAAATCAATAACTTCGAACCCGTGATTTTGTAACATTAAACTTACAATATTCTTACCGATATCATGTATATCGCCTTTAACTGTTGCCAGAATTATCACGTTCTTCTTCATCTGTTTGAATTTGTTCTTGTACAGGAGCGGCTTTAATCTATTAAACCCTTTTTTCATGGTTTCGGCACTGGCAACAAGCTGCGGCAGAAAATATTCTCGTTTATCATACAATTCGCCTACTTTGTTTATTGCCGGCACCATTATATGGGCGATAAGTTCATCGGCAGATAATCCTTCTTTTAGGCAGTCGTTTACGGCACTAAGGATTTGTTGTTTATCAGCGTATAGGATTGTATTGAATAAAGATTCTTGCGGCGTTTTCGCGCTGTTATATTCTTTCTGATCAGGCAAAGCCTTTTTACTACAGTAACTTATATATTTGCGGGCGCCGGTATCTTTATCAAGTAACAGATCAGAGGCAAGTTTCGCGGCAACTATGCTTTTTTGTAAAGGATTCGCAATCACCATACTTAACCCCCGGCTCGCAGCCATACTCAGAAAGGCTGAATTAATCAAATTTCTGTCGGGCAGGCCGAATGATATATTGGAAAGCCCTATAACCGTATTTACTTTAAAAGTTTTTGTGCACCATTCTAATATTTTTAAAGTGTGGCCTATTTTGGTTGAATCTGCGGTAATTGACATTACCAATCCGTCGACTACAATATCATTTTTAGTAAAGCCCTTTGCTGTAGCTGCCCTGTATATTTTTCGTATATTCTGTTTGCGTTCGGTTATGTTTTTGGGGATGCCTTTTTTGCTAACCGGAAGCGCAATAAACATTGCTCCGTATTTTGCCGCAATCGGCAATATTTTTTTTAGTTTTGAAGTCTCTGCCGAAATAGAGTTGATTAACGCCCGGCCGGGGTATATCTTTAATGCCGTTTCTATGGCAGCCGGATTTGACGAATCTACCACTAACGGCAATGACGTTGTTAAGCTAAGGTCTTTGATTACCTTTCTTATAGCCTGCGGTTCGTTTATTTGCGGCATTCCGACATTAATATCAAGAAGGTGGGCACCGTTCTTTTTTTGCCTTAAGGCTAATTCTTTTACCAGGCCGGTCTTGTTATCACGCAATTCAGCCTGCAAATCCGGTTTATTGGTCGGATTAATAGATTCACCGATTATCAGGGCCGGCTTTTTATTTTCGATAATAACGTAACTGGACGCAGAACTCACCGCACTTAATGGTTTTTTTTGAACCGGCCTGGGTTTAAGGCTTTTAATGCCGGTTTTAAGGGTTTGTATATGTGCCGGGTTAGTCCCGCAGCATCCGCCGACGATATTCGCTCCGGTTTTCGCAATGTTTTTTAGTAGCCTGGCGAATTCAGCCGGCGCCATTTTAAACTTAGGTGTTCCTTTAACCAGTTCGGGCAAGCCGGCATTCGGCTTTGCGACTAAGGGTACAGCGGCATAAGGTTTCATTACCTTTATATATTCGAGCATTTGTTCCGGCCCAGCCGAACAATTACATCCGGCAGCATCGGCACCCAGGCTTTGCAGAGTAATCAGTGCCGTTATCGGATCGGTTCCGTTCAGGGTACGGCCGGAATTTTCATAAGTCATGGTAACAATGGTAAACTTATCGCAGGTTTCTTTTACTGCTATTAATGCCGCTCGGGCTTCCTGGATATCCATCATAGTTTCGATTGTCAATAAGTCTACTTCGCCTTCGATTAAACCTTTAACCTGCTCTTTAAATATATCAACGGTTTCGGCGAATGTGAGCCTGCCAAAAGGTTCGACGAATTCGCCGGTTGGGCCTATATCACCGGCAACTAAAACATTTGAGTCTGCAGCCTGGCGGGCTATAGAGGCAAGCTGCCTGTTAAGCTTTCTTACATCTTTGGCTTTATCTTGGCTTAATTTCAATCTATTAGCACCGAAAGTTGCGGTGTATATAATATCCGCGCCGGCGCTTATATAATCGGAATGTAGATTTCGCAGTATCTGCGGGTTATCTAAGCACCATATTTCAGGGTTGATTCCGGGCGGCATGCCTTTTCTTTGCAATTCTGTGCCTATTGCTCCATCAAGGCATACAACCTTATTTTTCAACATACTCCTTATTCTCTTCACTTTTTATCCTTTTTTGCTTAATATGCCGATAACAGCGGTGACGGACTTTTCGGGCACAAGTATGTAGTTATCGGTTAACCTTACGCCCAGTTTGGGCATATCTAATAATTGATAAATAGCTTTTTGGTTTTCCAAACCGAAATCGCCATATCCGGCAGAAAATCTGCGTTTGGTGAATTCTTTATTCTCCCGCTTTATTTGATATCTGAAGTAGTCGGTAATCCAATCCAGGCCGCTATCAGTATATTCGCTTGCGACTGCATCGAAAACCACCGCCGCAGGCATATCTTCTTTAGAAGAGTCTTGTATTGCGTCTATAATTTTTTTCCCGGCGGTGACTCCCATCAGTAAAATCTGAACACAATCGGATAATAAACCGCTTAAAGACCTGCTTTTAAAGCGTATATCCTGCGAAAGAATGACGCTTTCTTTGTTTACGATTTTTATATCGGCAATAACAGCCGAACCTTTCAAGGTTAACAAAGATATACCGTTATTAATCAAATTATCAATCGTATCTTTTTCAGAAGCTGATATTTTTGTCTTGTTCTTAGCGTATCCTAACCGGGAATAAATCCGGGATTCAGGGACCGAAACAACTATGTTATCAAAAATTCTGGCCTGCATTTATTAAGATATAATACCGCTTAAATATTCTTTTATATTAAGCCGTATCGGCATAAAGTATATATTAAAATTGTTCTTTTTGACAAATTGAATAACTCGCTGGGCAAAACATCTATTCCACTCTAAATCGGCGCAGAAATCTCCGGTAAAAGCGACGTTATTTTTAGTCTGCCAGTATTCTTTTGTGCGCAGGTTTACAACAGGGCTTACGCCAAAAAAAACGGCTTTTCCTTTTAATAACTGCGCTGTCTTTTCTAACAGCCGCATATCAAAAAAAGGCTGAGTAAAGAAACCTTCGGCTCCGGCATCGATTTTTCGTTTCGCGTATTCGTATTCTTCTTCGAAACTGGTTCTGTATTGATCGAAACCAGCATAGACTTTTATTCCCGGCAAATCCTGTTTAAATTTTCTTATTATGGATAAAGTATCCTGTTGACAGGGGCTTTTGGCTGATTCCGGCGGGCAATCCCCGGCAATGACGAGGACTTCTTTAGTTTTAGTTTCAGTAAGCATATCTTTAAACCCGAAAGGCTTATGTTCGTCGATATCGAATGCCCGTATGTGCGGTATTACGCTGGGAAAATATTTTTTGGCAAGTTGGCAACCTTCCCAGCTTCGCAAAGGATAGCGCATTAAATCGGGGATATTAATGGTCTCAACGGTTTGGAAATTATCTTTTACCGTTTTAAGTTCTTCTGCGAACTTATCTTTATTTCTTAGAACTAATTCTACGGCAATTCTCATTTCGCCCCTCATTTCCCACCGCGTATTTCCCACCGCGTAGGTGGGAAGCTCTCCCATCTACGCCATTTCCCACCGCGTATTTCCCACCGCGTAGGTGGGAAGCTCTCCCATCTACGCCATTTCCCACCGCGTAGGTGGGAAGTTCTCCCACCTACGCGGTGGGAAAACTATTATCAATTTTGTTTTATTATACCAAAATCCTTCTGTAACTAAAGGTTTTTTGCAACGAATTCAACAAACGCCATAAATCCAACAAACGCCATAAATCCAACAAACGCCATAAACCCTACGAACGCAGATATTCATCTGCCTGGTAGGAACTACGGGTAAACGGCGAACTTTTTACATTCGAAAACCCCAGTTTTAAAGCGAAAGATTTATAAAGGCCGAATTTGGCCGGTTCAATATAACTCTGCACGTGATAATGGTTCAAGGAAGGTTGTAGATACTGGCCGATACTCAAAAAGTTACATCCTGCAGCCCTCAAGTTACGTATAGTATCTTTTATCTCTGTTTCGGTTTCGCCTAACCCAAGCATTAACCCTGATTTTGTGTGCATATTGGGAACTAAGCCTTTGATTATCTTTAAAACGCGCAGAGAACGGTTATAATCAGATTTCGGACGTATTTCCGGATATAACCGCTTTACAGTTTCGATATTATGGTTTAATATATCCGGTTTTACGGCGATTACCTGTTTTATAAGTTTTTCTTCGCCGTTAAAGTCCGGTATTAAAAGTTCAATCTTTGTGCCGGCGGAAAGCTCGCGGATTCGGGTTACTGTTTCTACGAATTGGCTGCTTCCTTTATCGGGTAAATCGTCCCGGGTAACACTGGTAATAACCGCATGTTTTAAATTTAAGATTTTTACAGCTTCGGCTACTCTTTTCGGCTCAGTTTTATCCGGGGAGGCTGGCATTCCTTTTTGAACACCGCAGAATTTACAATCACGTGTACAGATACTGCCCAAAATCATAAAAGCCGCAATATTTTTACGGAAACATTCCCCGATATTCGGGCACATAGCTTCTTCGCAGACAGTATGTAAATTTAAGCTGCGTAATAACTCTTTTGTACGGCTGCATTCAGAATGGCGTATTTTTTTACGCAGCCAGTGGGGTTTTTGTACTAAAAATTGCTTCATTGTTCCAGTCAGCCTTAGAATATTTGTCTTTTTCCAGGGTTTTAGCTGCTATCTGTTCTGATTCGGCTAAATTGGATTCGGTTAATCTGACAGAAAAATTCTTTTCGAAAGACCTCTTTAAAATACCGGCTATTGTACTGAATTTATTCTTCTTTCCGGTTAGCTCGTTTAAACTCGCGGTTTTACCGGATATTTGTAAGATCTCCTCTTTTACGAAATCATTAATCTTAACCCTGTCTAAGCTCAACGGTATTGAGCCGTGTTGTAAGATCAAATTCTTTTTCCGGCGCTGTGCACTACCGCCGATTTTTTTGCCCTGGATCATAATATCGTAATCCTGGCAGCTGGCAAAGCAGAATCCGGACCTGGTTTTAAATCTTCCGGGTTCGTATAAAGAATACCGGGCTTCAAGGCCAAAACGAGCATAAAATAAAAATAATGATTTACAGATATATTTATAGCTCTGCTTGACATTTACAGGGCTGCCGATATCCTTCTGTGAACATATCAGGCTATAAGTGAGCTCATTGTCATGAAATATCAAAGTACCGCCGGTGAGCCTTCTTACTACAGGTATATTCACCGCCTTACATCTGGCAGTATCTACTATAGAATCCAGCTTCTGTGAATAACCTATAGAAACACCCGCCGGCTGCCAGCCGTAAATACGTAAAACCGGTTTTTGTATAGCCGGGTAGTTCAAAAAAAGAGACTCGTCTATCGCCATATTAGTATATGGATGACAAAATCCTGAATATATATACCTCCACTCTTTCATTTTCAATGTTATCTGTGTGCACCTTTATTTATCTGCGTGCATTCTGTCTATACCAGCGCAGGTTGGGTTTACGGGCAGCTTTAGTCTCGTTTAGCCGGGTTACCGGAGTATTAGAAGGCG
>CAZBZJ010000049.1:0-7751 GCA_964496355.1 uncultured Planctomycetia bacterium
TGGGAGTAATCTTCGGCGTTATGTTCTTAACTAAAGATAATCCTGATTTTCGTTTAGGTATGGGATGGATGGCAGTTATCCTTATTATTCCCATAGTTTCCCTCATATTATCATTTCCCTCAACTATTTTTCTATATAGATGGAGGTTTAAATCCAGGCAGAAGGAGGAAAAAATCGATGAAAAGTCCGAATAATGCAATAATCGGGTTATTAATGATTGTCTTATTGTCGGGTTGTGCTGGCGCACCTGTAGTTCAGCCTACTTATCAGGAGTTGCAGGCTGCACGCAGGCATAAGAAGACCGCTGCAATTTTAAATATTACGGATGAAGGTTCTGCTATAGAAGGGGTTAATGCCTGCGCCCGGGTTAAATTGGAAAATAGTTTAATGAGGTATTTTAATCTGGCTGAACGAGAAAAAATTGAGAATGTTTTATCCGAACGAAATCTTTCTTATAAAAATGATATTGAACGGTATTCGGAGATCGGTAAAATCTTAGGTGCGGATTTTCTTATTTTCGGAGTTGCTGCAGTTTCTGTGAGTGCTCCGGAAATAGGCCATTATGAACATAAATATGATAGCGGGAAATTTACCGGCAGGATTTGGGAAGAAGTATGTGCTGAGTCTGAAGTGGGATTAAAAGTTGTGGATGTTAAGGATAGCATAATAATTTATTCCGGCAGTAAATCCGGGCATAGATGTAGGCGGGGCAATAAAGAAAGGTTTAAGAACGAGTCTTTTTTTCGAAAATCTCTAAAAGCCAGGACTACTGCTGCACAGTTTATTAAGATAGCCGATAGGTTTACAGGATTACAGAAAGGATATGTACAAATAGTATCCCAGTCTATCGGTAATGCCGTCGATAAATTAACAAAGGAATTAAGAAATTTTATCCCTCAAACAGGACAAATCGTAAGATTTATAAATGAGAGGGATGTCGTTATTAATTTGGGTTCGGCTTACGGAATAAAGCCCGGCGATATACTTGTTGTATGGAAAGAAGGCATACCTTTTACAGACCCCAAAACCGGAATATCTGCCGTGCCTAAAGAGAAAAAAGCATATCTTAAGGTCATTAAAGTTACTTCCGGATTATCTTCTATAGCTCGGGTTTCCGGTAAAGTTTTGGGTAGATTAACGGTAGGCGATAAGGTTTATACCCAGCGATAGTATATCTACACGGCGTTATTCGGATTCAGGGGCAGATGAAGTCAGCCTTAAGTGGAAACAGGCTATTGTTTGGATGGATGATTTTAGCTATAGTAACTCTGCCTATAGTTGAGTGGCAAAGGTAGGGGGGGGTAGATTATCCACACACAGGCAAAAAGGGGCTAGAAATGATAAAAAAAATGGTAGTCAGCTTGGTGGGATGCATATCGGTATTGTCATTATCGAACGGGATGGTTTGCGCAAAAGATAAAGGCAGTTATATGACGCAGAGAAAAGATAAAGATTATATGCCGCATATGGGGCATAGTAGCCAGATGATGAGAGGCGAACATATGAGAGGCATGTATAACCGGTAACTAAAGAAACTATAGTTGGTAGTTAGATAAACCCGTGTGTTTTTTTAAGCATACGGGTTTATTATTGTAATAACTCTTATTTCGACAACAATAGGGTGATTCTGAAAGTTAGAGTTGACTCTTTTTATCTTTCAGGAGATAATTATTATCAGTAAAGACCCGGTTATTTCTGTAGAAAAGGAGTAAAAACCATGTTTAAGCAAATCTATGAAGAACTCAGGCACCATGCACCTTTTACTATATTTGGTGCTGTAACAGGCATAATCATTATGATATTTTTCAGCAATCTATCTTCAAAAGCTGCTTATAATGTCTTTTATGTTCTTCATCCTGCGCATGTTGTTTTAAGCGCTTTAGTCACTACCTCTATGTATGAATTTCATAAGTGTCCTGCAGCAAAACGCAGATGTAATATATGGATATTGTTGGTGGTTGGGTATTTTGGCGCAATAGGCATTGCTACACTCAGTGATTCTTTAATCCCTTACTTAAGTGAAGTCCTGTTAGATATGCCGGAAAGAGAGATTCATTTGGGGTTTATCGAAAAATGGTGGTTGATAAATCCTCTGGCTTTGTTGGGTGTAGGGATTGCATATTTTAGGCCTCAGACTAAGTTCCCTCATGCCGGACACGTTCTATTAAGTACCTGGGCTTCACTTTTTCATATTATTATGGCCGCCGGACAACCGGCAAGCTGGCTGTTTTATCTAGGTATCTCTTTCTTCCTGTTCATAGCAGTTTGGATACCCTGCTGTATAAGCGATATTGTATTTCCGCTTTTGTTTGTAAGGAAATAAATCTTATTAATCAACCAGCCGTAAATAACTAAACATTCCTTGTATTATTTCTACAGAAGCGATAGAATTGCTCCGGGCGGAGGTTACGTAATTTATTCTCTATAAAAGCAAGGATGGAGATATGTCTGAAGTTATCGTATATTCCTTTTTTGCCGGAATTACTATATTTGTAGGCGGGTTCTTAGGAAGAGCTTTTGAGAAATTTTTTAAGAAAACTGTAGAAGATTATATATTACATTGGTCGGTAGCTTTCGGCGGCGGTATACTTATTGCTGCGATTGCGTTTGTTCTTATTCCAAAAGGTATGGATACCTTCTCTGTAGGTATAATGGCGGCCATCTTTTTGGCCGGAGCATTAACCTTTTTCTTTTTGGATAAAGCCATAGAAGAGAAAGGCGGCACTTTAGCACAAGTTATGGCAATGTTAATGGATTTTATTCCGGAAGCGATTGCTTTAGGTTCGGTTTTTGCTCATCATCATAATTTAGGTATTTTATTAGCTTTCTTTATAGGTATACAGAACTTGCCGGAATCGTTCAATGCATATTTTGATCTGAGAAAAAGTAATAATCTCCCGAAAAATATCCTGGCAACGTTTTTTGTGCTTAGTTTTTTAGGTGTGGTCTTTGCTCTTTTAGGAAAATATTTTCTGTCAGATCAGCCTCAATTAGCAGACGGTATTATGCTGTTTTCTGCGGGCGGAATTCTGTATTTGATATTCCAGGATATAGCACCGCTTTCGAAGATGCGACACCGTTGGGAACCAGCCCTTGGAGCCATCCTTGGTTTTCTTATCGGAATGATTGGGGCTAAGGCGTGCGGTTGATAATATATAATGTAAAAGGTATAGATTTATTTTTGAGTAAAGGGGCAGGTGAGAGATATTTTTTCTGAGTTTAAAAAACACGCGGTTTTACTGATTTTTATCCTTTGCGGCGTATGTTTTTCGATCAGCGCTGAAGAAAAGGAAGATTTTACGGTTGCTCTGACTGGCAAATACCCGCCTTTTAGTTTTTATTCCAAAGACGGCAAACTAGTTGGTTTCGATGTCGACGTTGCAAAAAAAATAGCTGCATATCTGGATAAAGACTTGCATATTGTTACTACCGAATGGGATGGCATCTTAGCTGGTTTACTTTCAGAAAAATACGATGCTATTATCGGCTCTATGGCTATAACACCGCAGAGAAAAAAAAGTGTAGATTTTTCTCTTCCTTACTATACTTCCGGGGCTCAACTTTTTATCCATAAAAGAGATAAAGATGAGATTAAAAACATTTCTGATTTAAAAGGAAAAAATGTAGGAGTTGGGTTAGGTGAGACTTACCAGCATTATCTAGAAGAAAACTTTCCTGAAATTAATGTAGTTACTTATAAAAGCACTGTAGATATTTTTCAGGATATGTTAAATCGCAGAATTGAAGGGTTTGTTACCGACCGTTTAGTCGGGCTTTATCAGATTAAGAAGGCGGATACGCCTTTTATTACCACCGGCATGCTCTTATATAAAGAACGTATGGCGATTCCAGTAATAGAAGAAAGGGATGCTTTGTTAGCTAAAATTAATAAAGCGCTTATTACCATGAAGGAAAAGGGCGAGCTTGCTCAGATTAATAAAAAATGGTTTGGAGGACAGGCGAAACTTGAGAAAAAAGAAAAAGCAATGGAAGTTTCGACCATTGCTGAAAAACTCCTGCGTGGATTTGGCCTTACTCTTTTTGTTGCCTTTTCGTCTATATTAATGGGATTTTTGTTGGCCATACCGATAGGGGTGATTCTTAATAACAAAAAAGTTTATCCGTTATATCTAATTGTGCGTACATTTAATGATTTTATCAGGGGAACCCCTTTGCTTATACAGTTGTTCTTTGTCTATTTTGGAACACCTCAGATAGGGCTTACGCTTACACCAATTCAGGCTGCTATATTTACGTTGACTATAAATACTTCGGCTTATATGGCAGAAGTTATCAGGTCGGGGCTTATGTCGGTTAGTCGGGGACAAGAATTGGCCGGTAAAGCTTTAGGCTTAACAAATTTAGATGTATTTAGGTTTGTTGTTTGGCCGCAGGCTTTTCGTATTGCTCTGCCGCCGCTTATGAATGCTGTTGTTGCTTTAATGAAAGATACCGCGCTGATTGCTATGATTTCGGTAGGCGAAGTTATAAGAGAGGCTCAGTCTATAATAAGCGTTACCTACAATCCGATGAAATATTATTTTATAGCTGCGGTGATGTTTTTTGCCGTAACTTTTCCTTTAATGAAATTAGCCGGACGATTAGAGAAAAAAATAAAAAAGAGAGGATTTGCGAATGCTTAAAATAGATAATTTGACCTATACTTATCCTAATGAAACGACTGCTTTAGAGAATGTGACTATGGAACTTCCCAAAGAACATATTTTAGCTATTTTAGGAAAAAGCGGGTCAGGTAAGACTACTTTACTTAAATGTATAGGTAGATTTTTAAAACCTCAGCAGGGGGGTATCCTTTTGGATAATAAGAGTATTTTTGATATGGAGAGAAAAAAATTGCGATTGTCGATAGGAATAGTTTTTCAGCAGCTTTATCTTTTTCCCCATCTGACTATTTTGGAGAATATGAGTTTAGCTCCGGTAAGAGTCCTTGAAAAAAACGCAAACTCAGTAAAGAACGAAGCTCAAGATATGTTAGAGAGGCTCGGTATAAAAGAGTTGTCCGATAGGTATCCTTCGCAGATAAGCGGCGGCCAAGCTCAAAGAGCAGCTATTGCCCGGGCGCTAATTATGAAACCGAAATATTTACTTTTAGATGAACCGACTTCGGCTTTAGATTTAAATACTACCGAAGATTTTGGCAAGTGGTTATTGGAACTTAGAGCTGAAACGTCTTTTGTTATTGTTACTCACGATGTTCTGTTTACTAAGAAAATAGCTAATTTCGGATATTTGCTCTCTGAAGGCAAAGTTACGACTAAAGGCAAGATGGCTCACATTTTAGATTCTTTGAATTTGGATAAAGATTCTAAAAATAAATAATTGTCAGAGATAAGATTAATTCTATATAAAAATTTGCTTGACCCGGTATATCATTGAACTTAAATCAGCACGACATAAAGGCTAAAAGATTTAAATGAAAGAAGGATTTTATGAAAAAGTATATTTTAATTCGGGACGTATTCCATTTAAAATAGTTTAATAGTTTATGCTATAACATCTATCCGGATTACTAATAAACCACTTAATTTCTTTTTTTCGCTCACCATAAAAGCCTGTAAAATCAATCACTTTTCGCCACTCCGAAATTTTTTTTAATTTTTTTGAAAGAAAATGGCAATTTGATTCGTCTATAGTATAAGGGGGCAAGTTAAAAGCTCTGGAGCTAATAATATTAATATTCAAGTTTAAGGAGGTGTAGCCATGGATTTGGGGTTTAAGGTCTGTAGGATGTACAGATTCGACAATGGCGGCTCGACTAAAGCCATCTGCGATGTAACGATTGACAACCAGTTTGTAGTCAAAGGTTTCCGGATAGTTGAGGGAAAAAACGGGTTATTCGTAAGTTTTCCGCGCCAGCCGGGTAAAGACGGTAAATGGTATAGCAATGCTTTTCCTTTAACTCCTGAGACTCGGCAATATTTAGATGAAGCGGTATTATCAGCCTATGAAGATAATCAATGTTAATAGTTCGAAATATCCTGTTTTACTTAAAAAGATAGAACAGCCGCCGGCGAAGCTTTATTATAAAGGAAAATGGGATAGAACTATTTTTGAAAACTGTTTAGCTGTTGTAGGTTCCAGGAAAATGACCCGGTATGGAAAACAGGTTACCGATTATCTGATATCTAAATTAGCATCAGCAGGTTTAACTATTGTTTCCGGGTTTATGTATGGGGTTGATGCTCAGGCTCACCGGGCGGCACTTACCGGCCGAGGCCGTACTATTGCGGTTATGCCTTGTGGTATCGACCTCATACACCCTGCCTATCAGGGCAAATTGTATAAACAGATATTAGATGAAAACGGTCTAATTATTTCGGAATTACCCGGTGATATGCAGCCGGCTTTGTGGACATATCCTCGGCGTAACCGGATTGTAGCCGGTTTATCCAGGGCAACCTTAGTAATAGAAGCCGGGCTAAATAGTGGGTCTTTGATTACAGCCGGTTTAACCAGAAGGTTTAGCCGTAAACTTTTTGCTGTACCCGGGCCTGTTACCAGTTCAGTATCCGAAGGGACTCTGGCGTTAATTAAAGAAGGTGCTGAAATGGTTACAGGCGCCGAGGGTATTCTAGCTTATTACAGTATAAAAAACCACAAAATGCCAGGTGAAAGTATAATCCCTGCGAATTTGAGCGGCCTGGAGAAGAAGATTGTACAAAGACTTATGCAGGAACCTTTAGAAGTTGATGCATTATCCAGGCGAATAAATGTATCTTTTTCTAAATTGTCAACTGCATTGTCTTTTATGGAGTTGAAAGGCTTGGTTCAGCAAGCTGAAGGAAAATACCATGTTAGTACCTCATGAGGAGATTGTCAGAAAATATTGTTTATTAGAGACAAAAGAGTAATGTTAGACAGTGATTTAGCTAGTCTTTATGGTGTGACTACCGGCAATTTAAATAAAGCAGTAAGTCGGAATATAGATAGATTTCCAAATGATTTTATGTTCAGGTTATCTAAAGAGGAGTTCAAAAACTTGATATTCCATTTTGGAAGGTCAAGTTGGGGTGGTATGCGTAAACCGCCGCGAGTGTTTACAGAACGTGGCATCTTAATAATTTCATCGGTGTTGAGAAGTAAGCGCGCCGTTCAAGTTAATATACAGATCATGAGAACTTTCATAAGGATGAGAGAAATATTATTTAACTATAAGAAACTTGAACACAAGATACAAGAAATTGAGAGTAGATATGATTCTCAATTTAAATTAGTTTTTGAAGCAATAAGGCAATTAATGGTCGAAGAAGAGGAACCTAAAGAAAAGATAGGATTTGGTAACCAGTAATATATATTATGTTAGTAAAGGTTTCGTCAGCTCTTAATTTGGGCCTTCACACTTTAGCCATGGATGTTGAGGTAAATGTGGCATTACGCGGTTTGCCGGCATTTGAGATTGTGGGCTTACCTAATAAAGCGGTATCGGAAAGTAAACATAGAGTACGAACAGCTATCATAAATTCCAATATGCAGTTTCCTCAAAGCAGGATTGTTATTAATTTAGCACCTGCGGATGTACCCAAAGAGCGTTCTTTCTATGATTTGCCTATTGCGATGGGCATTTTGGCAGCTTCATTTAATTGTTCACTGCCCGATAAGAGTTTGTTCTTTGGTGAATTATCTTTAGACGGCAGCCTGCGGCACACAAAAGGATCCCTGTTATTAGCGTTATTTGCGAAGGAGAGAGGGATTAAAAATATATTCATACCTAAATCTTCGGTTAACGAAGC
>CAZBZJ010000050.1:0-2667 GCA_964496355.1 uncultured Planctomycetia bacterium
ATCTATATTTGGGAAATTTTGATGCGTTACTCAGTGAAAACGGAAGAATCTCTTCAGAAACCAGAAATATTTCAGATAAAGACACCCAAAAAATAATTCAAACATGTTTAGCGGAAATTATGGAGGTACTACGGAGCAATAAAGAATTGTTAGATTATTTCGCTAAAAATCTTATAGAAAAAGAAGAACTTAATTATGAAGAAATTGAAAGTATATTTAAACAGCTCAATAAAACTCGCCCTTCTGATTAGTTTGTTCTCGCCTTTAATCAGCTGCGCTTTACAAAAACCCGATTATGATAAAAAAAGATTAAAGAAAAAAATTATATCGGCTTTCCGGAACGAACATAATATCGATGTTACGCCAAAAAGTTCCGGAAATACCCTCCATATATATATTCCTACCTCAGAAGAAATATTAAAAGTCAGCAGAGTTAAAAATCCGGAAGAATCACAAAATAAGGGCGTATCTTTTTTGTTCGTAAACTGCTCTTACAATGACCGGGCTTTTATTATAGAATACGCAGCAAAAGATTTGCCGCAAACAAAACAATTCTATGAAAATGTTACTTTTAATTTTACTAATTATGCTCAAGGGCTAATGCGCCAGGCAAATCTCCTGTTACAAGATATCCGCACCGACTCTGAAGAACATTTTAATTTTTTTGTGATCTGGATAGCAGATATAGCCCGGGGGATAAGAATCAAAGAGATTATTAACGAAGCCGACCTTAAAATGTCCTCCGTAGGGGCACTGCCGTGGATAGAACTCAATAAAAGGCTGGTTATGAACATTAAAGGTGACCGCAAAGTAATCGGCAACCAAGCAGGAACAAATATGGATTATACAGATATATTACTAAAAGATTTTATAAATGACCTTGTAAGTTATACCCTTCAGTCTGCAAGGAATTTTAACGCGGATTTATCTATACAGGATAATATAGTGAGGACGTTCTATAGAATAACTTCCAGCTATCAATTCGAAGATTATAAATACTTAAAAATCAAAGACATCTTATCTGACAAAACCCAAGTACTTTTTGCATCGGAAGTCGAAAAGATTGCAAAATCCGAATAAAACTAAATCATTGTTCCTTCTTTTAAAGGGGCGGGTTTGCGAAACTCTTTTTCTTCTTTATCTTCGAATTCCGGAACCTTTCCCGATACATCTATACTTTTTAAAGGCGGCCTTAACTGCTGATTCTCATATTTAACAACAGCTTGAGGCAGGTCATACCTTCCTTCTTCTAAAGCTACCAATATGTACTGTAAGTCTACATTTACTTTCGTGCCTTCTGTGCCCGCAGACAGCCTTTGAGAAGTGCTCTGAGAAACTACCCGGAAATTCTGAAATTCAGGCGGGATGACTTCGGGCAGCTTTGAAGTTTCTATCGTAATTTTGATCCGGTATTTGAAAGATTCGCCTGCTTTTACCTTGTCTTTACTCAACATCACATCAAATTCCGGGCTGCCGGCCGCCAACCCTGAAAAGTTAAAAAATAAAAATACGCCTATCAATAAGGCAGATACGGCATTTCGCATAATTAGATATCAATCTTCTATATGAACTTTACGTCCTACTACTTTTAGTTTATTTTCGGTAAAAAGTTTTATAGCTTGCGGAAACAATCTATACTCTATCTGGTGAATTCTCTTCTCAAGCTGCTCGACTGTTTCGCCGGGGTCTATTCTTATTGCTTCTTGCAAAATCACCGGGCCGTGATCGGTCTGTTCGTCAACAAAATGCACAGTAACTCCGGTTACCCTAACGCCGTAATCAAAAGCTCTCTGTATCGCATCAACACCTTTAAATGCCGGCAATAAAGCCGGGTGGATATTCAATATTTTATTTTTAAATTCATTAACCAGACAAGCCGGTATAATCCGCATAAACCCGGCCAAAACTATCAAATCTATATTTTCTTTACGTAAGATGTCTGTAATCTTTTTGGCAAATTCATCTCTGGTCTTAAACTCTGCCGGATTGATGTATATATCTTTAATCCCAAACTTATTGGCTCTTTCTCTTACATATGCCCTCTCGTTATCAGTTATCAAAACTTTTAAATCAGCTTTTATATATCCCGACTCTATAGATTGCGCGACAGCTTCGAAGTTTGTTCCGGAACCAGACGCTAACACAGCAATGTTCATAAAAAGCCTCCTATTAAAAACTAAACCTTATTGATCATCTTACAATATGTTCCTTTTTTAAGTTTATCAAGCATAATAAACTTCAAAGCCAGAAAATAAAATACTACTAATAAAACCCCTGCGGCAAAACTCAAAGGCACACCTGTCCTTTGCAGCAGATATACCCCGGCAATGAAAACCAATGCCGGGATAAGAAAAACCAGCACAGACAGCCCTACGAATATTCTGCTTTCTACGCCAATCTGGACCTTATCACCGGCAGCAGTTCCCAAAGGGTCGTCTACCCTAATAATATTCTGTTTTTTCGCCCCGCAGAACATATTAGAACAACAACCGCACATCTTCTCCCTGCTAAACTCCAAAACCGCTTTATTATCCTTCTTCTCAATTACGGTCGCGTATGTTTTTACCATGCAGCTATCTCCACAAAAATATCATCTGTTATCTAACTTCTAACTTCTACCTTCTACCTTCTACCTTCTACCTTCTACCTTCTACCTTCTACCTTCTA